>JAJDNM010000055.1 GCA_022340665.1 Acidobacteriota bacterium
GGTTCTCCAGCCTGACGTCATCCAGATCCCGATGAGTGCCGATAAGAAAGCTGGTGAGTCGCGCGTCGCCGTTGGCAAAAACACCGCGCAGAGCGTCCAGCGTCGCGCCGATCGCCGGATCCTCGAGATCCTCGACCACAATCTCGACCTCGGCCAAAATATCCGATGTGTCCCTCGTCGACGTATGATCTTGTTGCGCATCTATCACCACAACGCCTACCTCCCGGGAGTCGCGATCCCCTCAATGCTCTATCTCGAAAGATAACAGAGTGGTGCCGCCGGGATCCGACATCCCGTTTGTCTGGGCCGATTGCTGTTTCCTCTTCCGCTCGTGTATAGTATGCGGACCAACTTTCGAAAAAACCGGGAGGAGTACAGATGGGATTCATGTCGAAAATGCTCGTCAAGGGAGCCACGAAGGCGACCGTCGGCGCGGCCAAGAAGTGGACGACCTCCAAGTTCACAGATCTCGCAGTCAAAAGCATTTCAAATATGCTCGGATTGTCGGACACCAGGATCGGGAAGATCCTCGAGAGAGGCATTCCTGGAATGATCTTCGCAGGCGCTGAAGATCCGAGTATCACCGACAGGCTCTTCGGCGATATGAAGGACCGAAAGAAAGACAGGGACAAGAAGAAGAAACGAGGCCGCGAGGAGTCCAGCCATCACTTCTTCGACATCTTCGGCAACGTTGGACGAACATTGGTGAAATCGATCTCCCGAGATACGGGAGAGTCTGAAGAGAATGTGAGTGGGGTTCTGGGCATGTTCCTGCCGACGTTCCAGACGGTTCTCGACGAAGAGAAGCCGGAGGATGCGGGCATGCTGCACCGGATGTTCAAGAAGGAGGCCGAGGATATCGAGGAGGAGAGCCCGGGCCTCGCAAAGAGAGCCCTGAACATGATCTTCTGACGAAATTCGGCTGGCGTTCCGGACGGGCGCGCGGACAGCCGGCGGCGTGTCGGAGGAATCACCAAGCCACTGCACCCGTGGCCGACATGGCTGACGTCAACAGTCGCTGGTGGCATCTGGCGCTGACCTACGCGCATTTCGCGGTGGCGATGATGTTCTCGTACGCCCTGAGGTTCCTGCGCAGACTCGACTTTCGCTGATCAACGCCCAGCTCGCGCGTCGAGGTCGTCCTCCACAAAACGCAGCAACGCCTCGACCAGCGCCTCTCGCGGGTAGTCGTTCTGATCGACCGCCGTCTTGCCGATGAAAGGGTGGGAACGCTCGATCGGAACCGCCAATGCCCAGTGGTCCGCGTTGAGACACCCTATGAATGAAGATCCCGGAATGAATTCATCCGGGAACAGGACCTGGCTGTCGTTGCGTGGATCGAACTCACTCAGTTTCTTGTATCCATGTTGCAGAATTGATGAAATGCGGTCGCGCTCCGGGCAGGTCACCAGCGAGTAATACGGAAAGTCTGTTGGGAGCGGATTCTGCTCGAGAAAGGTCTTGCGCGTTTGCGGGCGCAGGCTTTCGAGAGCTCCGCCGTCGTGCGTGGAACAGTCCGCTCCTGGCCAGTGCTCGAGAAGCTCGAGCTGTGACCTGGTGGCCTGATCCGCGCTCGGAGAACCACCGACCGCCCCTGCGGCCGACACCACCGCCGCGATCCTGCCGCGAATCTCCGGATAGGCCACCACGGCTTCGAGGATATCGGGCGCGCCCTTGGAGTACCCGATGAGGACCAGATTGCGTCCGTTACCTTTCATTGCCACGATCGAATCGCGAATCATACGGGCGTTGGCAGCGGAGCTGGAGAGCGATTCCACGTCGATGATCTGCATGTCATATCCGAACTGGCGGACGTGGTCTACAACCGTGTCCTTCATGCCCAGCCAGTCCGAGAAGCAGTCGAATCCCACTCCCGGAACAACCACAGCCACCAGGTGTCGATGCGACTTGCCGAGGTCGACGGGACGACCGGTACCCCCGGATTCCGCGCCATAGCGGGTGAGGGCTGCTTCACACGGGCGGTAGTCGGGAACGGTCTCTCCGCGTTCCTCGAGAACCGCACAGAAGACCTCTCGGAACCTGCCGCGCTGATCCGTCACGTCCGGGAGCGTCGACAGGAACTCCGCGTTCTCCGGGTACAGCACCGGCTGTGTCGACGAGCAACCGCCCGCCAGCAACCCCGCCACAACCAGGAGGCCCGCCGGGCAACACACCATTCGCCAACCCGAAACCGCTCTCAGAGTAGCAATCACCATCATTTTTTGCGTCCTCTTAGAGTCCGTTACGCCATGATCGCGACAAGGATACGGCACCTCGCAGAAATCTGTACCTACCGCCGTCGAGGTATCCCGGGCGAGAAAACTGGCAGGTGGAGCTGAACCGGCAATTCAATCTCATCTGGGCGTCATCGAAGGGACCCCGGCCAAGCAATCGGAACGCAGCGGTTCCTGGAATGAATTCTCGGCGTCACGCCGAAGAATCAGCTCTGCGCGAGCCCGCCGGTGCGCGGTCGCGGACCGCGCCGCCCTGGTAAGTCGGAACATCACAACCCTCCGTACCGGGCACCTTTCTTTGCGCGACATTGTGCCCGAGCTTCGCCAGTTGTGAGGTAGGTTTGTTCCCGATCTTCGACGGCGAGGTATGGTCATGCTCTACGCACTGCCGCAGGAAAAGATCACCAAGCTACGCAATCTTTCGTTTCGGCCGGAATTCACCGGCGCAGAGATGCTCTTTGCCGTCTTTCGTAGCGACCCCACGGTGATAGCGCAAATACTGCCGAAGCCACTCAAGCCGGCAAAGGAGCCGTTGGCTGCGGCTTTCGTAGCGAGGTATCCCAACACCAACTTTGGATGCGTCTATAACGAAGGTGCACTTCTCATCCAGACACGCTTCCGTAGTGAAGCCGGATTCTACTGCCTGGCGATGCCCGTGGACGATGATATGGCCATGGTGGGAGGCCGAGAGCAGTACGGTTTCCCCAAGAAGATGGCCGAAGAGATCACGTTGGAGCAAATGGACGGCCGTCGGGTTGGGCGAGTCGTCCGCAAGGGCGTGAAGCTTATGCGCATCGAGAGCGCGCCCAGCGAGACCGCTGGTGACCGCGAGCTCGACTTCCTTGGTCCGGTGGGTCGAGATCCAGATGGCCGAACCCGACGCGAGGCCACTTCGTTTTTGATCAAGTACTTTCCGAGTCCTCATCGCAAGGGCTTCGACTACCTGCCGCGGATTGTGCGTCAGGTCACCGCATTTCGACCGCGAGCAGATCTCCTCACGGGCCCGTGTAAAGTGGTCCTCAACTCTTCCCCATACGACCCGTTCGGTGTTGTGAAGGTCGAGGAGGTGCTCACGTGCGTTTACGGAACGTGGGACAACAGCATGCTTCCTGGTCGGGTCGTCGGTCGCATCTGGAACCCATGGCGGTTCTTGCCACACGCCCTATTCAAAACCGACGCCGTGCCCTTTTTGCTCGGCGAAGTTTAAGGTATCAGTGCCAGGCTGCAAACACTCAGCCCGCATTATTCATGAGGAATCGTCGCGAAAGGCGGGAGGCGCAAGTGGGACGGCGATCTCGGAAGACGAGCGAGCGGAGGCGTACTTGCTGTACGTCGAGCGAGCGAATCGAGAAAGCGCCGCCACGCGCAGCGCATCGCGCCTTGCAGCAGAATCATCATGAATAATTCGGGCTAGAACGCCTCCGAAATTCGGAAGTACCACGCGGATGAACCTCTGCCTCGCGCGTAATCCACGCCGAGGTTGATCCGCTGCTCCTCTGAGACCATGAACCTGGCCCCGACTCCGTAACTGGGCAGCAGGTTGTCGGTGCGCAAATCACCGAAGCCCGGCGCGATCTGACCCACGCCCGCGAAGGCCACCATGCCCCACTTACCGTGGAATCTCCAGCGATACTCGAGTTGCGTCGACAGGCTGACTCCGTCGCGGTACTGCCCTCCGACATAGCCGCGGATCTCGTCGCCCCCACCGCCGACGACGCAGAGGTCATAGAACGGAACGTCCCCACCAGTGGAGCATGCGGTCGCTCTCCAGGCGAGAATGGCGTCGTTTCCCAGCACGGTGTACAGGTTGAAACGCGCGTCGTACTGTTCGTAGTCACGGTCACTGCCGAGCGCTTCTCTGGCGAAATTCGACGTCACCTCCAGATACGAACCACTGAAGGGGTTGAACTGGTTGTCCCGGGAGTCGTATTCGAGCACCGGTCCGAGGCCCGAGCTGGTGATCTTGATCCCGTCTCTCAGAATGTCGCCCGGTATCCACTCCGGGAGATCCGGAAATGTCGTGGTGACCGTCATCAGGCGGTACTGCAGGCCGAGGTAAAGGCCGTCGCCGATCCGTCGCAAAAACCGGGGACCCAGATATGGACCCTTCTGCGCGATATCGATCGAGCGCCCCTGGTCGCCCGATCCGTGTCCGATACCGAAGAATTTCAGATTGACGTCGAAGTAACCCAGCCAGCCCAACAGCCGGTACGTGTCGTTCTTGAAGTGCACGTTGACCCCGCCGCCCCCGGCCCAGCTTTTGCTGTTCGCCCACAGTGCCCCGAACGTCACGCTTGACGGGGGTGCATTCTCCCCGCCCTGAAAGAGGTACATGGTGGCGGCACCCAGCCCACTGCCGATGGTCGGGTTGGAGATCGGCACCGGCATGACGAAGAAACGCTTCTCACCAAGGGCTTGAGCGGCGGCTTCGGCCTGCTCGGTCATTTCCCCGATGGCACTCTCGTTTCTCTCCTCGGAACCGGCGCCCGAGACGCACGACAGGAAAACGCACAGCCCGGCGCAGAGATGCCGGATCCTGATTCGGGATGTCGGGTTTTCCATGGATTGGTACCTCTCGCTTCCGTTCTTCGCCGTCGCGCAACGATACCTCAATCAGGGAAGCCCATGCCGGGTGAAACCCCGGAGATGCGAATCTCACCGCCGCACAACATTGCGGGCGGCCCGTAGCGTGACCTGCAGTCAGTCACACGGCCACCGCGATGGTAGTCTGAGGCCAGTATTGACGGGCGGGGGTGTGTGGTTCGGAATGCAGTGAAATAGTTGCCTCGCCCGCGGAAACTGAAGGGAGACACCTTGAAAACCAGATTTCTCGTCGTCATTACAGCCACGATCCTCGTCCTGCCCGGCCTGCTCCAGTCCGCGCTGGCCTGCACCAACATTCTGGTCAGCAAGGGCGCTTCGGCGGACGGCTCGGTCATGATCTCCTACTCTGCCGACTCCGGCGGGTCGCTCGCCCACCTGATCTACCTTCCGGCAGCCGAACACGAGGAAGGTGAGTGGGCCGAGGTGAAGACCTGGGAGCGCGAGTCCGATCCGGCCAGGGTCAGGCAGGTGGCCCGAACCTACGCCGTTTTCAACCTGATGAACGAGCACCAGCTGACCATCGGCGAGACCACCAACGGCGGCCGCAAGGAGCTGCGCAACAAGGACGGCGGGCTGCACTACTCGGAGCTCATCACGCTGGCTCTCCAGCGATGCAGGACCGCTCGCGAAGCGGTGCTCACCATCGCCGCGCTTGCTGAGGAGTACGGCTATCGCGACAGCGGCGAGACCTTCTCCATCGCCGACCCGAAGGAGGTCTGGATGATGGACATCGTCGGCAAGGGGCCCGGCGTCACGGGCGTCATCTGGGTTGCCGCCCGCGTCCCCGACGGCTACATCTCGGCCCACGCCAACATGAGCCGCATTTCCACCTTCCCGATGGACGATCCCGACAACTGGCTCTACGCGCCCGACGTGGTCGAATTCGCGATCGAGAAGGGATACTACGATCCTGACTCGGGCGAGCCGTTCAGCTATCGCGAGGCGTACCACCCGCTCGACCCGATCGGGATGCGTGTCTGCATGGCGCGAGTCTGGTCGGTGTATCGCCGCGCCGCGCCCTCACAGGACTTTGGCGACGATTACCACCGGGGCGTCGAGGGCTCGGAGGACTATCCGCTGTTCATCAAGCCCGACAAGAAGCTGGCCGTGCGCGATGTGATGGCCCTCATGCGCGACCACTTCGAAGGAACGCCTTACGACATGACCCAGGGTCTCGACGCAGGTCCGTTCGCCTGCCCCTATCGATGGCGCGGGCTGACCTGGGAGGTGGACGACGTCAAGTACGTGTGGGAACGTCCCATCTCCAGCCAACAGGCCGGATTCGTGATGGTGACCCAAAGCCGCGACTGGCTGCCTGATCCGATCGGTGGGGTCTACTGGTACACGCCCGACGACTGCTTCACCACCCCGTTCACACCCTTCTACGCCGGAACCGCCCGGGTACCCCACGCCTTCGCGCGGGGTGACATCGACCGGTTTTCCTGGGACTCCGCCTGGTGGGCATACAACGTCGTATCGAACCTGACCTACAACACCTACTCCCGCATCATGCCCGAGGTGGCCGCGGCGCAGACAGAGGCCGAGGATGCCGTCTTCGCGATGTTGCCGGCCGTGGAGGAAACCGCCGCCAGGCTTTACCAGCAGGATCCCGAGCTGGCAAAGAGATTCCTGACCACCTTCAGCGTGAGCACCGCAGAAGGGATGCTCGAGCGCTGGAAAGAGCTCGGTATTCAGATTCTAACCACCTTCAACGACGGCTACGTGCGCACCCAAGAGGAGGGCACCCGGGCCGTTGGATATCCCGAGGCATGGTTGCGGAGGGTGATCGAGGAGAACCCCGAACAGTTCCGGGTACCCGACTGGGGTCAGGCAAGCGAGGACTGAGCCCGTGAGACGAACTCTGAGGTGGCTGATCGTCGGTTTTGGATTTCTCGGCACCGGATGCAGTGCATTCGACACGAATCCTTATGCTCCACCTCCGCCCAACATCATTGTCATCATGGCCGACGACCACGCGCAACGGGCCATCAGCGCTTACGGCAGTCCGCTGATCCAAACACCCAACATCGATCGACTGGCCGACGAGGGGATCCTTTTCTCCTCGAGCTTCGTCACCAACTCGATCTGCGCCCCCTCGCGTGCCGTCCTCCTGACCGGCCAGTACAGCCACCGCAACGGCCTGCGTGACAATCGAGACCAGTTCGACGGCTCGCAGATGACCTTTCCCAAACTTCTCCAGCAGGCAGGCTATGAGACCGCAGTAGTTGGCAAGTGGCATCTCAAGGACGAGCCAACCGGCTTCGATCATTGGAAGATTTTGATCGGCCAGGGGCATTACTACAGCCCGGTGTTCCTCGAAAACGGGGAGCAGGTCGAGTATCCCGGATATGTCACCGATGTGGTCACCGACCTCGCGCTCGACTTCCTCGAAACCCGGGACCATGACAAGCCGTTCCTGCTGCTCTATCAACACTCGGCGCCGCACCGCAACTGGATGCCCAGCCCTCAGCACGTCGACCTCTTCGCCGATCAGGATCTGCCGCTGCCGCCGACCTTCGAAGACGACTATCGAGGGCGCCCCGCGGCAGAAAGCGCCGACATGAGGATAGATGACCTGTACCTCTCGTTCGACCTCAAGCTGCAGGCCGATGCCTACGGACGGGAAACCGGAACCGGTGGCAATGCGGAGTTCGACGCCGAAGCCTCCTGGCAAGCGTCGTACGAGCGCATGTCGGAGGAGGAGAAGGCCGCCTGGGACGAGCACTATGGTCCGATCAATGCCGACTTCAAGAGCAACTCACCGAACGGAACCCAATTGACCATCTGGAAGTACCAGCGTTTCCTCAAGGACTACCTCCGCTGCGTGGCCTCGATCGATGACAACCTCGGAAGGCTGCTGGGGTGGCTCGACCGGCACGGCCTCGCCGACGACACTATCGTGATCTACACCTCGGACCAGGGTTTCTTCCTCGGTGAGCACGGTTGGTATGACAAGCGTTTCATGTACGAACCGTCGATGAAGACACCACTGATCATTCGGTATCCCGCTGGGATCGAGCCGGGCCGCGTCTCGGATGCCCTGGTGGTCAATCTTGACACCGCCCCCACCCTGCTCGATTTCGCCGGGGTCGCGGTGCCGCCCGTGATGCAGGGAAAATCGCTCCGGCCACTCACCCTGGGGCGTACGCCTGCCGACTGGCGACAAAGCGTCTACTACCACTACTACGAATACCCGCACGGGTGGCACGATGTCCGGCCGCACTACGGGATCCGCACCGACCGATACAAGCTCATCCACTTCTACGGCGAGCTCGATGCCTGGGAGCTCTACGACCTCGAGAAGGATCCGAACGAAATCGAAAACCTCTTCGGCAGGGAGGGATACGGGACGGTCACCGGGGAATTGACTGGACGGCTCAGGGCCCTCCAGCGAGAGTACGGGGACGAGATGGACCACACGAAGTGAGTGATCC
Organism: Acidobacteriota bacterium; assembly: GCA_022340665.1. Classification (NCBI taxonomy): domain Bacteria; kingdom Pseudomonadati; phylum Acidobacteriota; species Acidobacteriota bacterium. The sequence continues at coordinate 8,273 of JAJDNM010000055.1, forward strand.
CGCCCGGCATCGCGCGCGTTCGCGCGTCGAAATTTCGATACCAGAGGTCTTTTCCTCTGCCACCATCGAACGCGAGGGCGCGGACGGTCTGAACTGGCTCGAAGCCCTGCCCGATCTCATCGAACATCTGTGCGAGACATGGGATCTGGAGGTCGACGGCCCCACCATGCACGGCTATGTCGGTGTGGTCATCCCGGTCTCCCGCGGCGGCACACCATACGTTTTGAAGATCTCGTGGATCGACGAGTGGTCCCGGCACGAGGCACTGGCCCTCAGCACCTGGGCCGGTCGCGGGGCGGTTCGGCTCATCGACGCCGAGCCGTCATCCGGCGCCATGCTCCTCGAGCGGCTCGATCACCGGCACTCGCTCGAGGGGCTCCCGGTGGACGAGGCGACGCGGATCGCCGGCAAGCTCCTGCGCCGTCTCGCCGTTCCCGCTCCTACGGAGATCCGAGCGGTGTCCGCCGAAGGCGCACGCATGCGTCGACGCCTCCCCGAGCTCTGGGAGCATACCGGGAAGCCTTTCGAAGAACCCCTGCTCGACGAGGCGCTCGGGATTCTGGACGAGCACGGCGACTGCCGGCCCGACACGATCGTCAATCAAGACCTTCATTTCGAGAACATCCTCGCCGGGGAGCGCGAGCCGTGGCTCGTTATCGACCCGAAGGTCCTCGCCGGTGATCTCGAGTTCGGCGCCGCGCCGCTGCTATGGAACCGATTCTCCGAAATGCGGGGGCCGGATGATCTGCGGCAGCGGCTGGCCATTCTCGCCGATGCCGCAGAGCTCGAACCGCTCCTCGCCCGAGATTGGTCGCACGTGCGCATCCTGGAGTACTGGCTGTGGGCGATCGGAGTCGGACTCACCGATGATCCGAAGAAGTGCAGAACACTCGTCGACTGGCTCCGGCCGGAGCGCCTCGGCCGCTGCACGCCGTAGCGTCGCCCCATCCGGAATAGGCTCGACCCGGGTCCTCGTTACTCTCGTTTGACACGCTCAATGCGCCGGTTGAAATCCAGGCCACAAAAAGGGGGAACAATGTCCGAAGGCCATCTCGAAGAGCTCGCAAACGCAGTCAATGGCAGCGTGCTGGTGCCCGGGGACGAAAATTACGACCCGGCGAGGGCCTTGTGGAATGCCCGTTTCGACCGTCGACCAGATGTTGTCGTGCAGTGCGAGGGGGCGGACGACGTCCAGGCGTCCGTCAACTTCGCTCGTACCAGAAACCTCCCGCTCTCCGTCAAGGGCGGCGGGCACGCGTTCGCGGCCAACACGGTCGGCGATGGCGGTCTGTTGATCGACCTCTCTCCGATGAAGGGCATCGAGATCGATCCTGAGGCGAAGATCGCCCGCATCGAGGCCGGCCTCAAGTGGGGAGAGTTCGACCCCCTGGCCCAGGCGCACGGTCTCGCATCTCCCGGTGGGACCGTGTCCGGGGTCGGCGTGGCCGGTTATACCCTCGGCGGCGGTGCCGGCTACCTCGCACGCAAGCACGGCATGGCCATCGACAATCTCCTTTCGGTCGACGTCGTGACTGCCGGTGGTGATTTCCTGCACGCCAGCGCGGACGAGAACACCGACCTCTTCTGGGCCTTGCGAGGGGGTGGAGGCAACTTCGGAGTGGCCACCCGATTCGAGTTCCAACTGCACGAGGTCGGACCCGAGGTGGTGGCGGGACAGGTCTTCCATCGCCTCGAAGATGCGCCCGACCTGCTTCGTTTCTACCGGGATTTCATGGCCGCAGCTCCGGACGACATCCAGTGCTACCCGTTCTTCCTGCGCGTCCCACCGATGGAGCTCTTTCCCGAGGCGTATCACGGTCAGCTCGTACTCGACTTCGTGGTCTTCCACGCCGGCAGCGGCGCTGAGGCCGAGGCTGCCCTGCGACCCTTGGTCGAGCGAGGCAGACCCTTCCTGTCGCTGGTCGGACCACAACCGTACGTGTCAGTCCTGCAGACCTTTGACGCCGGACTGCCGAGCGGTCAGCGCTACGATTCACGGTCGCACGACCTGCCGGCCATCACGGACGCGACCATCGACACGCTGATGGAGCATCTGCCAGGGATGAGCGGCGACTTTTCGTCAGCGTACCTGGGCGGGCTGGGCGGAGCGGTCGGTCGGGTGGACCCGACCGCGACCGCTTTCCCCCACCGCGATGCCCGATTTTCGTTCCACATCATGGCCGGATGGAGTGAGGCGGAGCAGGACGAAGAGGTCATGCGCTGGGTCCAGGGCTTCCACGATGCGATGGCCTCCCACGCCACCGGCGGTGTCTACGTCAACGTCCTCGGCACGAATGAGGAGGCTCGTGTCCGTGCCGCCTACGGCCCCAACTACAACCGCCTGGTCGAGCTCAAGAAGAAGTGGGATCCAGATAATCTGTTTCGCAGGAATCACAATATTCCTCCGACTGGTTGAGAGACCGCCCCGCGGCCGCACGAAACAATTCTCGATTTTGAGTTTTGAATTCTAATTCCAACCCATCCCCACGGAGGACCCGCGGCTGCGAGAGGGAATCAGAAGAGATCAGGAGCGTAGGTGTACGTCTGGAATGCGTCGACCGTTTTCGGTGAGATTCCTTCGAGAAAGAACGCAATCGTTTCGAGTGCTGTTTCCGGAACTTTGTAGCGGGTTATGAACTCGACGCCGACGTCACAATATTTTGAATCCTTATGTGATGTGCGGCCAATGTTGGCGAACAGCTCCTCACTCACGAACTCGTTCGGGTTCAGTATGCGGGTCGATGTTCTCCGGCGGCCGAATGCACCCGAAAAATAGTCCTTGCGATAGCCATAATGTGTGCACGCGAGGTAGGTGACGAAATCAGTCGAGCCGGGTCGGGATTTGGCAATCGCCTCCCCCACGTACCGCTCGATTTTCTCCCGCGCGGCCGAGCCCTCGCGATCCTCCGAGATGGTGTCGGCCAGCGACGGGCACGCCTGGGAGATGATCCTCTCCTCCCCGATCCCGTTGCTTTGCAGGAGACGGGGATACGTGTCTTCGTCGATGGTTGTCGGCGTTCCGAAGATCGCGGCGACAGACTCGGGAAACCGTTCGAGATCACGGACCAGGCGACTCACACCCGATTCGACGATCCCCCTCACCGGAACCGGTGGGGCCTTTGAAAAAGGCGTGTCGGAGTAGAGAACTGACAGCGTGTTGCACGCGACGTAGATCTGGTCCGGGGAATAGGTATCAGTGACAATGTCGAGGAATTCATCGAAATTGTCGATCTTTTCCTGCCTGGAACCCATCGAATTGTATCCGAAATCATTCTCCGGAGACGCATTGACGTAGATCAGTTCGACCGGCATTCCGATCGGGTGCATACGCAGGTATCTCTCGGCATAGGCACAGACCGACAGCCCGCCCACGCCCGAGTCGGTGATCAAGAGACGCATCAGAAACCTTCAACCGCGATGTTCCCGGTCAGAACATCTATCAGCACCGGTACGTGGCGGTCCTTGAGATCGTATGGCGATGCGGCCTCGAGCTCGTAGGTCACGAGGTTCAAGCCGTGCTCCTGGGCCCATGAGCCGAAAGAGCCGGGGGTGCTGTATGTGACCGGTTCGAGCGACAACCCGCTCCGTTTCGCGAGCCATTTGCCCAACGGGGATTCATCCGCATCATCGATGCATGCCAGTGCCGCGTGCAACGTGATGACCGCACGCGGTTTCAACCGGCCGATCAGTGCCAACAATGCTCCGGTCTCGGGTTCCGAGGCAGGCCGCTCGCCCGGGCTCAGCTCGATGTCCTGCGCATCGTCCTTGCGGCTCTTGTAGTAGACCGGTTCAGGAGACCACGAGCCGGTCGGAAAATTACGGTTGAGGTCGACCCCTCTCGCGTTTCCCCGGGTTCCGCGAATGGTCCCGTCCGGGTTGGCGCAGAGTATCGCGGCATTTTTCAGGTCTTGGGAGGGAATCGAGCGAAGGGCATCGGACAGAACGATCGTTGTCTCCGACTCGTCCCCGTGCATCGAGGCCAACACCAGGATCTTAGGCGTTGCATTTTCAGGAAGCCAGACGGTCAATGCGTTCCCATCGCGGGATTTCCCGTACACCTCGCTTGCATGACGAATCACACCGCTTTCGGATCGATCAACGAGCATCTGCACATCCCCCGATTCGACGTCGCGTCCAGTGTAGCCGCTTCCCCGCAATCACGAATGTCAGCGCGTATAATCTGCGCGTCGCGGCCCGCACCAAAACCGGAACCCAGAGGGCACACTCGAATGAGCCACAGACCAGAATTCGCGAATGCGGCCAGGTACATATGGACGCTACTGATCTTTTTGGTGGTTCCCGCGTCCGCGGCTGCGCAAACGGCACCAGCCTCTCTGGTGAATGTCGAGTTGGTCGAGTCCACGCAGGGCGGCTGTCGATTTCTGCTCGAGGTTCAAGGGCGAGTCGATCGCATCGAGCCG
>JAJDNM010000056.1 GCA_022340665.1 Acidobacteriota bacterium
GAACGAAATTCATAGTGTCAATTCCGTCCAGCATGAAGAGCCACCATTCGCATTAACTGGTCGTTCGGTCGGGATGACAAACTGTACGGGGGCGGCCGGCATTCCCGATTTCTAGTTCGTCTTGTACTTTACGGAGCACCCGTAGGGCTTGGTCTCTGCGATAGTGACCGCCTTGCCCGCCAGTATCTGGTCAAGGGCGGCCGCCACGTAGTTGGTGGCCGGTTGGTCCCTGTTGCCTCGCGGGTCGTCGTCGATGGCGCCGATGTAGACCAGCTTTCCGCCGCCGTCTATGAGGTACATGTGGGGCGTGGTCTTCGCGCCGTAAAGGTGTCCGACCTTGCCCGACTGATCCACCAATATGGGGTAAGGCAGATCGTTGGCTGCCTTGAACTTGGCGTTGGCAGCGGCGTCCATGTAGTGGGTCGAGTTGATGGTCAGCCAGACCACGCCCTTGCCGGCGTACGCGGAAGCCAGCTTCTTCATCGTGCCCGCCTTGTAGTGGCGCTGCACGAAGGGACAGTCGGGGTTGAGCCACTCGAGAACAACGACCTTGCCCGAGTAGTCGGACAGGCTCACCTCACGGCCCGTGGTGTCTGTGAGCGTGAAGTCGGGGGCCATGTCACCCACGCTCACGCCGGCCGCGGCTACCGATGCCACGGCAAACACGGTCATCAATATCATCATCGTCTTTTTCATCTCATCCTCCCTTGATTTCAGTTCAGTCGTCGACAGCGAGCTCGAGCTCCCAGGCGCGCCTGGAGCCGTCGGCGGCGGCCACCACCACCAGCGAGCTCAAAGTATCGATGTTCTTCACGCCTGCGCGCCGCCGCACCGCCGCGTCGATCCTGGTCAGAGAGGCGCGGCTGCCGATCCGCACGTCCTGGACCTCGATCGCCTCGGGCGGGTCGGGGTACCACTCCACCTTCGGCGCCGAATCCGGCCACCGCAGCCACAGGTTGAGGCGTCCATCGCCGAAGCCACCGGTCGTTCGCCACTCGAAGGGCGGTTCGCCGTCGGGCAACGGCTGCGGCAACTCCGTCCTCCACTCCCCCATTGTTGGCTCGACCGGAATCTCGTCAACCGCAGCCTCGAGCTTGGCCGAACCCGCAACGCACACGTCCCTGCATGCGAGCCACGAGACCTCGGCACCGATGTTCTCGGAAAGGGCACCGGCCCCGATCACCACCTCCGACGCGAGCACCACCTCATCCTCGTAACCGTAGCCCGCCAGATCTCCGCTCTGCACAAAGGAGATCGGTACCGGCCACAGCAGCGGTCCTGCCGCCCATCCTTCCGGAAGCTGCCACCGGATTTCGGTGGCGAGGCCGGCGTCGCCCGGGTACCTCCAGTAGATGTGCCAGCCATCGTCGATGACGAAGTGGACACCCAGCAGAAGCGACTCACCCGGAGCCGGGTTGGAACGCTCGGCCACCAGACGCGCACGGACCTTCGGACCGTCCTGCGAATCGTCCGCGATCCCCGCAATGGGAGAACCAACGGCGACCAGGAGCACTGCGTATGCGGCGGCTCGCACGAGACTCATGTCAGACGAAAATCAATCCTGACGATCGGTATTCCCGGACTCCCGTAGAAACAGCACCTTCCCGGCCTCCAGATCGAGGGCGAGGACGCTGCCGGTAGGTATGAAACGGTCCACCCCGAGGTCCTGCGTGAGAACCCGGATGACGCCGCCATGGACGAAGAGCAGGTGGCGCCCGGCTTCGAGGGAATCGACGAAGTCGAGCACCCGTTGGCGGAGCTCGTCGTGCGACTCGCCGTCCGGCGCCTGGAAGCCCCGGAACTCGTGAAACACCTCGCGGTAGGCGGTATCCGCCTCTTCGTAGGTGCAGCCCTCGAGCGCTCCGAAGTGGCATTCACGCAGGCGCCTGTCCGTTCGGGGCTCTCCCCAGGCGAGACGGGCACTCTCCACCGCCCGCTCGAGGTCCGACGACCAGACGCCGTCGAAACGCTGGCCGTCGATCACCGAACGGAGGGCTTCCGCCTGTAGCCGACCGTTGTCGGTCAGGGGCGGGTTGCTCCACCCGGCCACCCTCTTGGTCGCCGAGTAGGTCGTTTCGCCGTGGCGGACGAGCCACAATTCCAGAGGCGGTCTCATGGCGGACAAGGATACAGCGGCCAGGACAATCCGATCGAAAGACCGAGGCTGGATGCTGGATGCTGGATGCTGGATGCTGGATGCTGGATGCTGGATGCTGGATGCTGGATGCTGGATGCTGGATTCAACGAATCGATAAACTCTCTCGCTGACTTGTCAAGGGGTGGGCGAGCGGATCGAGAAACGAGTATCGAGAGACGAACATCCAGCGGGCGGGTGGGCGGATCGAGTATCCAGAATCGAGTATCCAGCATCTGTCGATCGAAGGCCTGCCACTTCAATTCAAAAGGGGTATCCTAGCCCCGGAGGAATCCATGAAAGCCATCGCCGACATCAGCATCATCCCGCTCGGGGTGGGCCTATCCTTGTCGAGCTACGTCGCCGTCTGCGAGAAAACTCTGAGCGAGCACGGGCTCGAACCGAAGCTGCACGCCAACGGCACCAACGTCGAGGGCGAATGGGACCAGGTCATGGCCGCCCTCAAGGCTTGTCACGAGCGACTCCACGAGATGGGCGTACCACGCATCGCCACCAATCTCCGCCTCGGCACCCGGGTCGATCGTGAGCCCTCGATGGATGCCAAGCTGAGCTCGGTGGAGGAGAAGCTGAAAAATGGATAAGGTCGGCGTTCCATTCGCGAATTGGGAGGATCCCGGCGATCTCGACGCGATCGTGGTCGGCTCCGGCATCGGCGGCCTCGGCGTCGCCGCCCTGCTCGCCAGGCACGAGGGTAGGAAGGTGGCGGTCCTCGAGCGGCACACCACCGCGGGCGGCTTCACCCACGCCTTCAGTCGTAAGGACTGGGAGTGGGACGTTGGCGTTCACTACATCGGCCAGGTTCATCACGAGGGCGCGATCCTGCGGCGTCTCTTCGACGCAGTCGGTGACGGCACCCTCGAATGGGAGCCGATGGGCGATGTCTACGACACCGTGGTGATCGGCGGACAGCGATGGGAGTACGTGACCGGCCGCGAGGCCTGGCGCGACCGCATGCATGCCTACTTCCCGGAGGAGAAGGCCGGCATCGACCGCTATCTCGCGCTGGTACGTGAGGCCCTGGTCGGCGCGCGCACGTTCTTCGCCGAGAAGGCGATGCCCGGACCTGCCGCGTTGATCGCCGGGCCCTGGTTGCGGCGGAAGTTCCTCCGCGCCTCCGACCGCACGCTCGGAGAGGTCCTCGACAGCGCCACCGAAAACCCCACCCTGAAGGCGGTCCTCGCAGCGCAGTTCGGCGACCACGGCCTGCCGCCGTCCCGGGCGAGCTTCGTCATCCACGCCATGATCTTCAACCACTACCTCGGCGGCGCAGCCTACCCGGTCGGCGGTGCCTCGAGGATCGCCGAGTCGACCGCACCTGTGATCGAGGCCGCCGGAGGAGAGATCGTCCTCCGGGCCGAGGTGGCTTCGGTCGTGGTCGAGGGCGGCCGCGCGGTCGGCGTTCGCATGGCCGGCGGCCAGGAGATCAGGGCGCCGCTGGTGATCAGCGACATCGGAGTTCCCAACACCGTCCATCGCCTGCTGCCCGACGGGACCCCGGGCCGTGAGTCCCTGCGATCAACTCTTCGGAAAACCGGCCGATCAGCGTCCCACATCTGCCTCTACGCCGGTTTTGACGAGACCGACGAGGAGCTGGGCCTCGGCCGTTCGAACCTCTGGGTCTATCACAGTCCCGACCAGGACGGTGACCTCGCCCGTTACCTGGCCGACCCCGAGGCACCAGTGCCGCTGGCCTTCATTTCCTTCCCCTCGGCCAAGGACCCGGACTTCACCGGGCGTCATCCCGGGAAGGCCACGGTGGAGGTTGTGGGCATCGCTCCCTACGAGCGCTTCCGCCGGTGGGAGGACACGAAATGGATGCGGCGCGGTGACGATTACGAGGCCCTCAAGGAAGAACTGTCCGGGCAGCTCATCGAGGTGCTCGAACGCGAGGTGCCGCAGATCGCCGGCAAGATCGCCTACTCCGAGCTCTCGACGCCTCTCTCCACCCGCCATTTCGCGGCCTATGGCGAGGGCGAGATCTACGGCCTCGACCACACCCCCTCCCGCTTCCGCGAACGCGCGCTGCGGCCGAGGACCGGTCTCAAGGGTTTCTACCTGACCGGCGCGGACGTTTGCACGGCCGGCGTCGCCGGGGCCCTTTTCGGCGCTGTGCTCTCCGCCTCGGCGATACTCGGTCGGAACCTTCTCGGGGAGATTGCCAGGAGGTAAGTGTCGGGATCGATCGCCGACACTCGATGCTGGATGCTGGATGCTGGATGCTGGATGCTGGATGTTAGATGCTAGATGCTAGATCGAATCGATAAATCGCCCTGCTGAATTCTCGAGGGACTTGCCACGGCGAAGTCCAACGCGCAAAGCCAGGTGCGCGGACAGATCGAGTATCCAGGATCGAGCATCCAGTCTCGGGCGGGCGGCCGGGAAGGCCTACTCGCCGGATGCGACGTGGAGCATCGGCAGATCACGGTCATCGTCCTCCGCCCGGCGCGGGAGCAGGGAGGCCGCCAACACGAGCCGCGGCTCGCATCGGCACAGGCCGCCGTTCCTGGCGGGACAGTCCCTGGCGTGGACCGCCACCACCCGCACCCGTTCGCCCGGGTCGGACAGCCAGCCGCGGCGGCGGAGGATTTCGAGGTAGTCCATTCATTCTGCTGTACGCAAAACGGGGGCATTTGTTGCCCGCGATTACTTCAAAAGAATGAAATGATTACTGACAATGCACTACTCAATTGAAGCCGAGAGCACCGAGACCGCCGCCCCGAGGCCGGAATCGAATCCCTTTCTCACCCGTGGGTCGCCAAGACCGCGATACCGCCGATCCTCGGTTCGCGGCAGGTTGACGTTGTCCGTACAGAAGAGCAGTGCTCCGGCCGACAGCCCGAGCCTGGCGCAGACCACGGCGACGCCAGCGCACTCCGATTCAACGCCGATCACGAGCCCTTGGCAGTCTTCGTAGATCTCGGGCCCCTGGCGGTATCCGGCATCGGTTGTGAAAACCACACCCCGATGGGCTGCAACGTCGGCCCTCGAAGCCTCTCGCCACAGCGCTGTTGTCACGAGAGGGTCGAACGAGGCCGGAAATCCCGGCGGCGCGTAATACATCGACGTGCCTTCACCGCGGACCGCTCCGTGCGCGACGACGAGGTCACCGATTCCCACTTCCTCCGCCACGCCGCCGCACGCACCGAAAACCACGACCCTGCGGCAACCGGCTGCGGCCACCATTTCGAGGGCGTTGGCAGCTGCGGGCGAGCCCATTCCCGAGTAAACGAGGGTGACGTCGGCCGGCGCGGCGGTCAATTGATACACCTCACGGTCCGTGGTCTCGTCCAACGGCACCGCCTCGCCTTCCAGAACATCGACGACGGCGGAGAGATAGGATCGCCTTCCGAAAGGCAAGAGCATCACCGATTCCGCACACTCGAACTGCGGATTGTTGGCGTGGCTGAAGTCTCGCTGATTCATGGACCCAATTGTGTCTCAGCTATTCCCCGAAAGCGAGCACTGCCCTCTCCCGGGTGTTACCATACCCAGTCGGGATTGGAGGCGCTGATGTTTCGTTTTCGCAATATCTCAACTGTTCTGGTTCTGTCTGCCCTGGTCGCGCTCCTGGTCGCCTCCGTTCGACCCGCAAACGCCTGCACCAACATCCTGGTGACCAAGGGTGCATCGGCGGACGGCTCGGTGATCATCACCTATGCCTGCGACGGACGGTTCCACCCCCGGATGAGGAGGAAGGACGCCACTGATCACGAGCCCGGGAGCGTGGTCGAGATCAAGGACTGGTCCGGGACGCTCCGCGGCACCATCCCCCAGGTGGAGCACACCTATGCCGTTGTCGGTCTGATGAACGAGCACCAACTGGCGATCAGCGAGACCACGACCACCGGCCGCGAGGAGCTGCAGAACCCCGACGGCCTGCTTCACTACTGGACCCTCATGCAAATGGCACTAGAGCGCGCCAGTACCGCTCGGGAGGCGATCGAGGTCATGACCTCGCTGGTCGAGGAGTTCGGCTACCGCTCGACGGCCGAGTCCTTCTCGATCGCGGATCCGAACGAGGTGTGGCTGATGGAGATGATCGGCACCGGCCCGGGCGGTGACGGCGCCATCTGGGTCGCTCGGCGAATCCCCGAAGGCTACATCTCCGCCTATGCCAACGGGCCACGGATCAGGGATTTCCCGCGCGACGACCCCGAGAACTGCCTGTACTCGGAGAACGTCGTGTCATTCGCGATCGACAAGGGTTACTACGATCCGGCAGACGGCAACCCGTTCAGCTTCGCCGACGCCTACGATGCGCCGACCGTGCAATCGAGGAGATATACGGCGACCCGGGTCTGGAGCATCTTCAGGCGCGCCGCGCCGTCACTCGAGCTCGACCCCGACTATCACCGCGGCGTCAGCGGCGCCACGCCCTATCCCCTGTGGATCAAACCCGACACGAAGCTCAGCGTGGCCGATGTCATGGCCCTGATGCGGGACCATTACGAGGGAACGCCGTACGACATGACCCGGGGAGTCGATGCCGGGCCGTTCGGGAATCCCAACCGCTGGAGGCCGATCTCCTGGGAGGTCGACGGCACGAGCTACACCTGGGAGCGCCCCATCTCGACCCAGCAGACGGGATTCTCCTTCGTGTCCCAATCACGATCATGGCTGCCGGACCCGATCGGCGGCGTGTACTGGTACGGGCTCGACGACACCTACACTTCCTGTTACGTGCCGTTGTACGCGGGCATCAACCGCCTGCCTCACTCATTCACCGTCGGCCGGATCGACACGTTCTCGTGGGACTCGGCGTGGTGGGTCTTCAACTTCGTCGCCAATATCGCCAACCTCAAGTACGCGTACATGGTGGAGGACATCCTGCTGGTGCAGCGGGAGCTGGAGGGTAGGTTCCTCGCGATGCAGCCGGTGATCGAAGAGACCGCCCTGGCCCTCGCCTCGTCCGACCCGGCGATGCTGCAGGAGTATCTCACCCTGTACTCGGTCGGTCAGGCCGACGAGATGGTCCGTCGCTGGAAAGAGCTTGGTGAGCGCCTGCTCACGACCTACAACGACGGCTACGTGGCCGGCAAGGGGAACGAGGTCGAACGCGGCTATCCGGAAAGCTGGCTGCGCGAGGTCCTGCGCGCCCGGCCGGATCAATTCAAGCTCGAGCAACCCGAAACGGCGGAAAACGAGCTCCCGTATTGAGCCCGTCGCAGCCCGAATTCAATGAACGAGGGGGGAATCAATGAAGAAACTGTGGATCCTGCTGGTGGTTTTGGCCCTGATCGCGGCACCGGCGATGGCGAAGAAGAAAGTGGCCGAGGAACCGGAGAACGGCGACGACGAGCCAATGTCGGCCAAGACCTTTGCCGGCCTCGAACTGCGCAACATCGGTCCGGCGATCAATTCCGGACGGGTGGTGGACTTCGCGGTCCAACCCGATGCGCACCACATCATCTACGCAGCAACTGCCTCTGGAGGGCTGTGGAAGACCACCAACGCCGGGATCACCTGGACGCCGGTCTTCGACAAAGAAGGCTCATATTCCATCGGCTGCGTCACTCTCGATCCGTCGAATCCCGCTGTGGTCTGGGTCGGAACCGGAGAGAACAACAGCCAGCGTTCGGTGGCGTTCGGCGACGGCGTCTACAAGAGCCTCGACGGCGGCGCAAACTGGGAGAATGTCGGGCTAAAGGAGTCCGAGCACATCGGCATGATCGCCATCGATCCCCGCGATACGGACGTCGTGTACGTGGCCGCGCAGGGACCGCTGTGGAAGGCGGGCGGCGATCGCGGTGTCTACAAGACGACTGACGGAGGGGCGAACTGGGAACGCGTGCTCCACGTCTCCGAGGAAACGGGCATCAACGAGGTCCATCTCGATCCACGCGATCCGGATGTGCTCTATGCGGCGGCCTATCAACGCCGGCGCCACGTCTGGACCCTGATCGACGGCGGCCCTGAATCGGCGATATACAAATCGACCGATGCCGGCGCCACCTGGCGCAAGCTCAGCGAAGGCCTGCCCAAGGTCGACATGGGCAAGATCGGTCTCGCTGTCTCACCGGCCGATCCCGACGTCATCTACGCCGTGATCGAGGCCCAACGCGACAAGAACGGGACCTTCCGCTCGGACGACCGCGGCGAAAGCTGGTCGAAGATGTCGGACTATGTCTCGGGAAGCCCGCAGTACTACAACGAGCTTCTGGCCGACCCCAGGGATCCGGACCGGGTCTATGCCATGGATACCTTCCTCAACGTGAGCCAAGACGGTGGCAAGACCTTCAAGCGGGTCGGCGAAAAGAACAAGCACGTCGACAACCACGCGATGTGGATCGACCCTGACAACACGGACCACTTCATCGTCGGATGCGACGGCGGCATCTACGAGAGCTTCGACCGGGGCAACACCTACCGGTTCTTCGAGAATCTGCCGATCACCCAGTTCTACCGGGTGTCGGTCGACAACTCGAAGCCCTTCTACTACGTCTACGGCGGAACCCAGGACAACAACTCGATGGGCGGACCGTCGCGCACGCTCTACAAGTCGGGGATCTCGAACGAGGACTACTTCATCACCTGCGGTGGCGATGGCTACGAGACGGTGGTCGATCCCACCAACCCCAACATCGTCTTCAGCGAATCCCAGTACGGCGGGCTGGTCCGCTACGACCGCGTCAGCGGCGAGGCGGTGGGCATTCAGCCGCAGGAGGAGCCCGGTGAAGCCGCCCATCGCTGGAACTGGGACTCGCCGCTGATGATCAGCCCCCACTCCCCCACCCGGCTCTACTTCGCCTGTCAGCGCATCTACCGTTCCGACAACCACGGAGACTCCTGGACCGCGATCAGCCCGGACCTCAGCCGCCAGATCGATCCCAACTCGCTGCCGGTCTTCGGGTCGATCCAGAGCATCGACGCGGTGGCCAAGAACATGTCGACCTCGAACTACGGCGGTATCGTCTCCCTCAGCGAGTCGCCGCTGGTCGAGGGCCTGATCTACGCCGGCACGGATGACGGCCTGATTCAGGTGACGGAGGACGGTGGCGCCACCTGGAGCGCGATCGACCAGGTCTCCGGGGTGCCGGATATGACCTACGTCAGCCGTCTCGAGGCCTCGCAGCACGACGCGGACACCGTCTACGCCGCCTTCAACAACAAAAAGCGGGGTGATTTCTCGCCCTATGTCTTCGTCAGCCGCAACCGCGGCCGCTCGTGGAGCTCGATCGCTGGCGACCTGCCGGAACGCGAGATCGTCTACTCGCTGGTGCAGGACCATGTCAAACCCGAGCTCCTCTTCGCCGGCACCGAATTCGGGCTTTACTTCACGGTCGACGAAGGACAGCACTGGATCCGCCTCAAGGGTGGGCTGCCCACCATCCAGGTGCGTGATCTCGATATCCACCGCCAGGAGAACGACCTTGTCCTCGCCACCTTCGGACGCGGTTTCTACATCCTCGACGACTACACGCCGCTCCGCCAGGTCTCGGAGCAGGCGTTCGAGGAGGAGGCGATCCTCTTCCCGACCAAACCCGCCCTCCGCTTCGTCGAGAAACGAAGCCGCATCGGTTCGCGCGGTGAGACCTTCTACACCGCTGACAATCCGCCCTTCGGCGCGACCTTCACCTATTACCTGAAGGACGGCTTCAAGACCCTCGAGGATACCCGCATAGAGGCCGAGAAGGAGGCCCGCAAATCGGAGAAGGAGCCGGTGATTCCGACCTACGAGGCGCTCCGCGCGGAGGAGGAGCAGATCGAGCCCAAGGTCTTCTTCACCATCCGCGACGGCAGCGGCGCGGTGGTGCGCCGGATCGACGGCAATATCTCGAAGGGCCTGCACCGGGCCACCTGGGACCTCCGCTACCCGAGCGCGCGCCCGACCTCGATCAAGAAGGCCGAGGAACGCCTGCCGTGGGAGCGGGACCCGGTTGGACCCCTCGCCCTGCCCGGCACCTACAGCGTGACCATGTCGAGCACGGTCGACGGCGTCACCACCGACCTCGCGGGCCCGCAGGAGTTTCAGGTGGCAGACCTTGGAATCAACACCTTTGCCGCCGACGATCCGGCCGCGGCACGGGCGTTTCAGCAGAAGACGTGGGACCTGGAACGTGCGGTTCGCGGAGCCCTGAGATGGGCGGGCGAAGCGGAGAGCCGTCTCGCTCACACCCGCAAGGCGCTCTACGACACACCCGGAGCCGACACCGCCATGCTCGCCGAATCGCAGCGGATGCAGACCGAGCTGAACGACATCCTGGTCGCACTCCGCGGCGACCGGACGAGACAGCGAAGAAATGTGAACACGCCGCCGTCGGTGTCGAGCCGGGTGTACAACATCGTCGGATCCCAGTGGGACACTACCTCGGCGCCGACCGGCACCCAGCAGGACGCCTACCGGTGGGCCGCGGAAGCGTTTTCGGTGGAGCTCGCGCGGTTGAAGGTCCTCGCCTCCGATCTCGAGGCCTTCGAGAGCCGGCTCGAGGCTGCCGGCGCACCGTGGACACCGGGGAGGCTGCCCAGTTGGTCGAATTAGGAATGAGGAATGAGGAATGAGGAATGAGGAATTAGAAATTAGGAATTGGGATTTCGGATTTCCGTCCATCCACCCGATTGGTTTTGGGATGTTGGATGTTGGATTAGCAAAACCCGACCATCACCCTGGCATGCGACAGTCGGCGAACGCTGGAGTGGAGGGCTTCGTGGCGAGGGCCGTGAGACGGCGTGAGATGGCGTCCGCTCGCGGGCGCCAGATCATGGCGTATCGCGGACCGCAGCAGAAGCCCGGTAACGACAGCGGGCGAGTGAGGTTTGACGGACAGACGAGAGTTCTCTCTCGAATGGCCGGAGACCCGAGGACGTGCTGCCGCGGTCGCAGACCGCGGCGGGCGGACATCGGGCACGGGGAAGAGAGTCGCTCGGCTCAACGTTGTGCACGCTGGAGGACACGGCATGGCGAAGGCGACATTTGGCGCGGGATGCTTCTGGGGTGTGGAGGCGGCGTTTCGGAGGATCGACGGTGTGACTGATACCGCGGTCGGATACGCAGGCGGCCACACCGAGAATCCAACCTACCGGCACGTCTGCTCGGGCACCACAGGTCACGCCGAGGTGGTCGAGGTCACCTACGATCCGACGCGGGTGTCCTATGAAACCCTCCTCGACAACTTCTGGGCGATGCACGACCCGACCCAGGTCAACCGCCAGGGCCCCGACGTTGGCGACCAGTACCGTTCGTTGATCTTCTTTCACACTCCCGAGCAGGAGGAGCAGGCTCGGGCGGCAAA
This sequence comes from Acidobacteriota bacterium, assembly GCA_022340665.1. Lineage (NCBI taxonomy): Bacteria > Pseudomonadati > Acidobacteriota > Acidobacteriota bacterium. The sequence goes on from JAJDNM010000056.1 coordinate 11,386, forward strand.
ACAGAGTCTCGAAGACGGTGGCCGCCTGTCCCGACCGATTGCCACCGTGGTCGAGCCTGCGCCGACATTCTGGCGGGCCGAGGAGTATCACCAGCGCTACCTCGAGAAGAACAGCCAAGCTGCCTGCAATCTCGGTCACGCTGGTGGGGGAAGATAACGAAACTCGGCGGAGATTCGATCATCTCAGTAAGCAGGTACAGGTATCTGCCGCAGGGGCAGGATCAGCGTGCAGCGGCAACAACAGTTGACCGGGACAGAGTGGCCGGTTCCGTAGCACGGACAGCGGTCCGGCCTGTGAGGCCGTCGTGGTCACCCCCCGGGTCGTTCGATCTGAGACATAGCCGGTGGCCAGCCGATGTCAAGGGCAAGCCGGTCAAGCCGGTGCGTCGCACCCTTGACATCAGCTGTCTCACCGGCTCGAGGGGCGGCATGAACGACCCGGAGGTGACCATGTCCAGCGCCCTCAGCAACACGAGACTCGTTGTCCATGAAAAGGCTCTCGACGCTGCCGGCATCGCCATTCGACTCGTGTTGACAGTCCCGGCTCCGCTGAAATCGATCGCCGATCAGGTAATTCGCTCAGCAAGTTCAGTTCCGGCCAACATCGCGGAGGATCACGGCAGATCTGGAAGAGACAGGCTCCATTTCTGGCGAATAGCCTACGCATCGGCGAAGGAGGCCGACAGCCACCTACGGCTCCTCACTCGTGCCGGAGCCGTCAATCGCACCAGAGCCAACGAGGTGCTGTCGGTTTTCGATGAGGTCCGCGCCATGACCTGGCGGCTTCTCAATCCGAGATCGTGACAGGGCCATACCCCACATGCTGCCTCCTGGTACGGTCGCTGGCTGCCGCCGTAGTTCTTGTCCCTGATGCCGTGGATCCTGGCACCGGAAAAAGGAAAGAGCAGCAGCTGGTCGGCGGCTGCGCGCAGCGCAGCCGGACCGAGGCCGCGTAGGGCTTCGTGGCGAGGGCCGCGAGGCGTCGTGAGATGGGGCCCGCCTGCGGGCGCCAGATTGCGGCGCATCGCGGGCCGCAGCAGAAGCCCGGGAGAGGCCTCGGGCCACAGGGCGACGCCGCAGGCGCAGCACTCCCAGCGCCGCCAGGCGCTGGAGCCGACCTTCGGGCCTGCGAACCCGGGCGACACCGTTCACGGCGAAGTGGGAAGAACGAAGCCTGGAGCGAGGGATTCGCATCGCGCCGGATTTGGGCCTGGGGGTGCGATGAGCGACAGAGGGGAGGAGGGATAGATCTGGTGATCATCCCGACGAAGCCGACAAGCGAAGCGCGGACCCAGGTCCGGGAACGGCGCGATCATTTATTTTGGGG
>JAJDNM010000057.1 GCA_022340665.1 Acidobacteriota bacterium
GGCGACCGAAGGCATCGTCATGATCGGCGAAATCGGCGGATCGGCCGAGGAGGACGCAGCCGAGTTCATCAGCCAGTTCGTGTCGAAGCCGGTGGCCGCGTTCATCGCCGGCCAGACGGCACCTCCGGGTCGCCGCATGGGCCACGCGGGTGCGATCATCTCCGGTGGCAAGGGCACCGCGGCCGACAAGATCGCGGCGCTCGAAGCGGCTGGTATCGCTGTCGCGACGACGCCGGCCGAAATCGGCACAACCATGCAACGGGCGCTCGAGTCGGAGTCAATGGTCTAGAAGCTGTTAGGTGTTAGCTGTTAGCCTGCGACTCTGGTTTCGGGCTAACAGCTGCTAACGGCTGCTAAAGACCGTTTCGACCCGCATTGGCGGGCCCTGAAGGACCCGCCTACAAACGCCTTTTCCTCTTGAATCGGCCTTCTCGCGCGCGCTGATTCGCTCGAGCACGAAAAATCGAGGTATAATCTGTGTTTCGCAGTGAGGGAGGAGGAGTTTCTCCCTGCGGAGGACCCGGCGGTTTCGCCGGGTTTCTTTGTAGCGCGGGCCAGCGGCCCGTCCCTACGACACAAGGCAGGGAGTCGCCCTACAGCCTTTTGATCTGGTCAGCAGCGAGGAACCAGAGTTCGACGAGGGGATCCTCGTCGAGATCAAGAGCGACCCGGAGGATCTTGGCGTAGGCGGTCACCTGCGGCTCGTACACTTTGGCGCGATCCTCGAGGGCATCACCACCGTCGACGGCGTCGGTCTTGTAGTCGGCAACCACCAACCGGCCATCGTCCGGGTCGCGGTAGACAAGATCGACGATTCCCGACACCACGCCTTCTGGTCCATCATCGCGCTCTTCCCAGCCGTACACAGGGAGCTCTCGCGCGACGATTGAAGGGCCGAGCGACGCCAACCGCTCGAGGCATTCGCCTTGGCCAATCCGGCCGATCAGTTCGTCGATCGCCCGTTCTGCCTCTGCCTTCCGGTCGCCGTCGAGGCCTCGTGTCACCTCGGCCGCCATGCGATCTTCCGCCTCCCTCAGCTGCGCCGCCAGGTCCGAACCGAGGTCCGCCGCTTCGAGAAAGTCGTGGACCGCGGTCCCGATCGCCATCGCCAGATCCCGGGAACCCGCAAGCGGCGCCGACGCATCACCTTCCTCGTCATCTGACCTTTGCAGCCGGTCATGAGCCTCGGCCGAGGCGGACCGGAGGACCGGCTGCTCCATTCTTCCGGCCGCGATCATTCGCGCTGCAGCCAAATCGCTCGCCAGCAGCAGCTGCTGCTCGGTTGGAGACCAGCCCCTCTTCTCTTCGGCACGGTCCGGGGTTGGAGCCGAATCCTCCGCAAACGCCGGAAAGACGTGCTGGACGCCGGTGTCCTCATCAATCTCCCTTTCACGACCGGAATCGCGCTGCGCCAATATCGCCGCGGAGTCGAGACGCCGCCCGATGAGGGCCGCGAAGTGTGACGCTGCTTCTGGCGGCACAATCTTCCCCGGCTGCGGCCAGCCGCCAGAAACGACCAGGCGCTGTTTGGCTCTCGTCGTGGCCACGTAGAGCAGCCGTACTATCTCTGCCTGGGATTTTCTCGCCTGGAGCCATTCGCCAGATGGATACCCCGGCGTCGTCCAACCGAAGAGATGATACTCGGGACGTCCGTCGACCTCCATGACGTTGGCGGAATCCCGCCTCCCACCGCCCCGGCCGCCCTTGTGAATCTGGGCCACGTAGACGTGCTCGAAGTCGAGCCCCTTCGCCCCGTGGATGGTCATCACGTGCACTGCATCGGCCTCGAGATCGGGCGGCAGGGGCAGGCTGCTCTCCCTCCCCTCCTCCACTGCCCGGCGAAGGAACCGCGCCAAGCCGGCATCTCCTCCGTCACCCGCAGCCAGGGTGCTCTCGAGGTCGGCAAAGAAACGATCGAGGCGAGCGCGGCGGAATCTTCCGAGGAATCGCGCTGCCCCGGTCACTTCGGCGAGCCACTGCGTTCGGATCTTCTCGACGAAAAGGTCCGGGGCGTCCTCCCTGAGCGCTGCTCGGAGGTCGACGATGATCTCGACCGCCATTTGGAGAGCTGTCGGCCACCGGGGGAGCTGTTCGACCCCCGGCACGTCGGTCGGCGTTGCAGCAGCGGCCTCATCGATGCACTCCCGAACAGCAGCGAGCGATGCAGGATCTCCGCCTCGGAGACGAGCCATGCGGGCTCCGAACCCCGCATCCCACAGCGGCGCCAGGGCTGCGTCGGGCACGCCGACGACGTCCGACCTCAACACGGTGAGCAGAGCCAGCTGATCGGTGGGCTCGAGCACTGTGCGTACCAAGGCAGCGATCTCGACCACCTCCCGCTGCCGGTAATACTCCCGCTCCCGAGCCACGTCGTATGGGATGCCGTGGCGACGAAACTCCTTCAGCAGCGCCTCTTGAGCGGTCGTGACCCTGAGCAGGACCGCAACGTCACCCCAGCGATCGATTCCGCCCTCCCTGTGAAGGCGCTCAATATCCCCGGCCAGTGCCTTGGCTTCGAGACGTGATGTCTCCGTGTCCGAGTTCCCCTTCTCGGGTGCAACTCCATCCGTTTCGGACGGCCAGGCCAGCCAGTGCTCGACACCACTCCACGGCGGGCGGTCGAAGCCCGGTGCACCTCGTCGCTCATCGGTTGCTTCGAGAGGCTCGAAGCGGGGCTGAATACCGCGTTCCTCGCGCATGACGGGCGCGACCAGTCTCTCGACCTCGTCGAGAATCGGAGTCACCGACCTGAAATTGCGAACCAGGTCGACGATCAGGCCGCCACTGTCCTCGACCTGGTTGACGATCGCGTCGTACGCTGCCAGGTCCGCGCTCCGCCAGGCGTAGATTGACTGTTTCGGGTCACCGACGATGAACAACGAGGGGCGGTGTTCCTCGGGCCCGGTCAACGCGAGAGACTGGACGATACCGCACTGAACGTCATCGGTGTCCTGAAACTCGTCCACCAGCAAATGGTCGATGCCGGCCACCACCTCACGGCGCACGCCGGCCGAGTTCCGCAACAGGCCATCGGCATGCCGGAGCAGGTCCGAAAAGGAGAGGATGCCGGAAGACGTCCGCCGCTTATCGATCACTCGCAGCAGAGGGGCAACGACGGATCGCGCGGCGGCGAGTTGTTCCACCGGTGGGTCGACCAGAGGTTTTAGAATCGCCGCGAGGCGCCCCGCCGACGCGGCAACCTCGTACCGGGCATCGCCGAAGCAGGATGCCTCGCTCTTGGTGAGATCCAACTTCGACCACTTCTTGAGGCGCGGCACGACACGTTCATCGAGGGCCATGACCACTGCGCTCAACTCGCAGAACGAAGGAGTCGACTCGAGGGACACGACCCAATCGCCCAGTTGTGCAGCGGCATCCCGGGTCAAGATGCTGACCGAACCCCTCATCGATTCCTGGCGATCGCCTACGGCCGAGGCAAAATCACCCAGCGCTGTGCTCAGGTTGTTGAACGCCGCATCGGTGGCCGCAGGCCCGAAAGGATCCGCTGCGAACAACGCCGGGTCGGCACCAGACTTGCTCAGATCGCACAGGGCTTGGACCACGTCAGGTGGTCCGAACCCTTCGACCGCCAGCCTCTCCCAGCTCTCGCGATCCGGCGCGCCGGCAAGGTTGCGCAGCGATTCCTCGACGAGGTCCTCCGCAAGCATTTCCAGTCGCGCCCCGTCCGGATCGACCTCGAACCGCGGGTGGATTCCGGCCTCCATCGGGTAGGTGGAGAGCAGACGCTGACAAAATGCGTGGATCGTCGACACGACGAGGCGATGGCTCTCCTCGGACAGCGCCCGCGCGCGCGCACCGATCTCTGCCTCGTCGGCTTGCATGAGCGCGGGCTCCGGATCCCAGCCAATCGGATTCTCGCCGGTGGCCAGGTCGATCAAAGCGGCCCCGATTTTTCTCGCCATCTCGGCCGCCGCGGCTTCAGTAAACGTGATGGCGACAACCCTCTCGATGACTCGCCTCGCCACCGCGCCACGATCCGACCCATCAGCAGCGTGTCGATCCCAACCCGGACCCACGCACCACACGACGACCCTTGAAACGAGCAATGCTGTCTTGCCGGTCCCCGCACCCGCCACGACCACTACCGGTCGCTCGAACTCGCTCTGGGCGAGACGGCGGGACGCCTGGTCGGCGGCGATACGCTCGTCTCGGGCGCTCACTCTTCGTCCTCTTCGCGTTCAACGCCGAGCCACCACAATTTCCGCGCCGCTCCAGGGTCACTCTCGCCAGCCTCTGCTTCGACCTGCATCCACTCGACGAGCCGGCGGCGGAAACCCGAGTCGTCCCGACGGCAGGCCTCGGCCACGCTGCAGTATTTGCAGTGTTCCGAGTTCTTGCCGTTCGCCTCCTCGAGCCGTGGGAACGCGATGCCACGGGAGCGTCCTTCGGCGATCACCCGTACCGCTTCCTCGAAAACTCCCCTGACAATGTCGTCGTCGCCACGCACGACCACGTGTCGCATCTCTTCGTCCCAGCGATCATCCGGTTTGAGATAAACGTACCGTCCGCCGCTGCTGGAACCTGGCGCCGCCGCCGCATAGGCAGCGGCCTGGAGAAGGCGCCCTTTCGCCACCTTGTCGAGCAGGTGCGACTCGCGGGTGTCCGGGCCCGCGGCGGTGGAGAGGGGCTTCGCAGCCTTGTAGTCCACGAGATCCGTTCCGGACCGCCCGACGTCTACCCGGTCGGCGCGAAAGGCCAGAGGCGGCTCGACGCCCGCGATGGCGACCGCCCCCTCCACCTCGGGCGCGACGACGCCCGCCAACACGCCGTCGGACCCCCACTCCAACTCACGAGCCAGGGCGAGGAACTGACGGGCCCGTGCTGCCAGGAGCGGCGCCATGCCGATCGTGGAAAGGCCCTCTCGCCTGGCAATTCTCTGCGCCTCGCGTTGAAGCAGCCTGTCGAATCGATCGGCAGCAGGCCACGGCACCTCTACCGGCAGGCCCGCGAACGCACTGTCAAGATCAGCAGGTCGATCCGGGATGGCATCGAGGACGATTTTCTCGAGCACGCCGTGAACGACCTGTCCGACGAGCAACCCGTCTATCGCCGGCAGCCCCAGGTGCGGGTCCGGAAGGGGGAAGATCCCGAGCCGTTGCTGAACAAAAGCCCTCCACGGACAGATCCCGGTCCCCTCCAGCCGAGTGACCCACATGGGATCGTCGGCCTGTCGGGCACTGCTGCCCGTCAAACCAAACCACGGTCCCGGCTCTTCCGAGGCAGGTGATTGTTCGACCGCCGAGAGTATGTCGGCACGAGCGGCGGCGTATTCGTCAGTTGGAATCTCTTCCCGCCCGCCGCGGGCCCGGACGAGATCTTCAGAGATCGCCGCATCGAGAAGGCACTCGAATCCGTCGCGATCTACCGTCGGCGCCGCGAGCACCGCAATTTCGTACGCCGGGCGCGGGCGTGGTGCCCCGTCTTCAATCGGCCACAGGCGTGGTGCCGTCTCCGGCGCATCGACGTCCTTCCGCAGGCGCAAGCGTTCGACAAAAGGAGACGGAGTGAGCGTCCCGTCGGCACCGTAGAGGTGCCAAGACAACTCCACCACGGGCGCGCTCGACAGAAGTTGTGCAAACAGGTAGCGCTCCTCGTCAGCGCTCCGCCCCTTGACCGGCATTTCAGGCAGCACATCGGCTGCGAGCCTCGCGCGAACCGCCTCCGGGAGCATCGGATCTTCGTGAACGACTCGCGGGAAGGCTCCTCGGCTGACGCCACACATCATCAGCCGTTTGAAGGTGCGGGCGCGCGCTTCCACGACCGTCAGGATCTGAACCCCAGCACCACGTCCGCCGATATGCACCTCGCCGGCCCTGAGAAGCCGATCCGCCGCCAGCTTCAGCCACTCTGGCCGAGAAACCTCGAGCTCCGCAGGCAGCTCCCGCCACAGTGCATCGAGACACTCGAGGGCCCGCTCGCGCTTCGGCGAGTCCGCGCTCCAGTCGAGGGCGTCGAGCACTTCGATCGCGTACCGCCGATGGACATGGGAGCGGGCGATGTCCGGCCAGGACGCGAACACCGAAAGGAGCCGGTCTGCCTCTCGTGCCGCACGCTCCAGGGTGACGGCCGGAAGAGCGCGGTGCTCACGTTCTTCGCCCTCCGCTTCCTCTGAAACGGCGATAGGAAGGACGACACCCTTGGCGGGTATCCCGCCGGCAGAGAGCCCCGCAACATCGATCACACGCAACAGGCCGAGGACCCGGAGACCGAGCAGGAGCTCAGTTCGGCCCTGCACATCCCCTCGTGCCTCGATCCAGAGGTCCACATCGGTTCCGTCACCCTTCTGCAGCAGCTCCGCCAGCCGACTCAGATGACGCCTCGGAACGGCACCGGGAATTGTCGCACCGCAGCCTGAAAACGGAATCCCGAGACGGCGGAAGTGACGCCTCAGGGGCAGGATAAAGGTTTCGAGATTTCTGCTCACGACCCCGATGTCTTCCGGCCTGGCACCGGTGGCGATCTCCTGACGCACTCGTTCAGCAATCCACCTCGCTTCAGATTCGATGTCCGAGGCCTCGACAAGCCGCAGCTCGGGCGGGTCGCTGCCGTCCCTGTCCGTAACCTCGTCGAGGTGGGCAAGCCGCTCGTCGATGCGGCTGAGGAACGCGGATCCCGAGTCCTCTCGAGCCGGTTCGGCAGGATCCGGCGGCCGGTCGAGGATCACGATCCCCCGGTGAATCCGTAGCAGGGCCAGCAAAAGGTCTGTCGCGACACCAGTGGCGTCTGCAAATCCGTACACGAACAACGCCCTGGCCGGCAATGCATCGGGGCCGCGGGAATGCAGAGCGTCTTCCGCGAGCTGCAGCGCCTGAGTCGACCGCCAGACTCCGAATTCATCGGTATGCTCGAGAACCTCCGCCGCGAGCCGGACCAGCGACCGGGCCCGTTCAAGGCGCTCGGGTGCGACCTCTCCTGCTGCCTCGTCAAGGCGCTCGATCACGCCATCCTCGTTACCAGGCTGGAATCCAGCGTCGAGCAGATCGCGGATCGCTCCGACGATCGAGTCGTACCCGTCGACCAGCTCCCCCAAGGCCGTACGCAGCGAGGGGTGTGCCACGGCGAGGCGACGCACGAGCACCTCGAAGCCCGCATCACCCGCAGGGGCCTCAATTTTCGAACGAGCCAGCACCTCCATCGCCAGGCCGTACAGGGTCTGTACGTTGAGGCCGGCGACACCACCCCGATGGCGCGTGATTGCTCGGATGACGTGATGGCGAAGGCTGCGCGACGGCACGACGACACGCACCGGCAACATGAGGTCGTCGAGGCACGACGCCAGCACATGATCGATCTCCTCGACCAGCCGGCGTTCTGCTGCTCGGGCTCCCTTGCAGGTGATAACGCGGGAAGAGGTCTCGGACGACAGAACCATGTCGAGAGTCCATGGGACCACGGGCTGCAGCCGCTGTCAACGAGGGCGAACCCGCACTATTCGTGAGAGTTCGTCGCGAGAGGCGCAAGGAGCAAGCGTTGTGGCGATCTCGAAAGATGAGCGAGCGGAGGCATACTTGCGGTACGTCGAGCGAACGAATCGAGAAAGCGCCGCCACGCGCAGTGAGTTGGGCCTCGCAGCAAAAACATCGTGAATCGTGCGGGTGAATTTGGCGTCGACGGCGCGGTCGCGTAGCATGGCCCGCAGGGGGCACCATGGCGGGAGCGGAAAGCATCATCATGGATAAGTGGCAGCGGGCCAGGGGCTCGAATTTCGGGCGTTGGCTCTTCAGTCGTGGTGTCGGCCGGTTCGCGCCCTACACGGGAACCATCGGAGCGCGGATCGAGGAGCTCGAACCCGGCCGATCTCTGGTCACCATGCGTGACCGGAAGGCGGTTCGAAATCACCTGAACTCGGTCCACGCCGTGGCTCTCACGAACCTGGTCGAGCTCGCTGGGAGCCTATCGATCATCGCATCACTCCCGCCCGACACGCGTATGATCCCGGTCCGGCTCGAGATCGATTTCGTCAAAAAGGGACGGGGCCTCATGACGGCAGAAGCCAGCTGTGTCATTCCGACCACGAACGAAAAAGCCGAGCTTCCCGCAGCGGTGGTGATCCGCGACCAGGTGGGCGAAGACGTGGCACGCGGACGGGTCACGGTGGTTATCGGGCCGACGGATTGAGCCTCATCGACACCGCCCTCACCAAAACCCTCGGGATCGATTATCCGATCGTCGGCGGCGCGATGTATCCGTGTTCGAACCCGGAACTCGTGGCCGCGGTCTCCGAAGCCGGCGGCATCGGCGTCCTTCAGCCATTGACCCTGGTGCACGTCCACGGTCTCGATTTCCGCGAGGGCGTCCGCCGCATCAAGAGCCTGACCGGAAAACCGATCGGGATGAATGTCATCAACGAGAAGAGCGCTGCGAAGTACCTCGAACGCATGAGTCACTGGCTCGACGTCGCTCTCGAGGAAGGGATTCGCTTCTTCGTCTCGTCTCTCGGCAACCCTCGCTGGATCGTCGATCGGGTGGCGCCAGCAGGAGGCGTCGTCTTTCACGACGTGACCGAGCGGAAGTGGGCCGTAAAGGCCGCCGACGCCGGGGTGAACGGGCTGATAGCCGTCAACAACCGGGCCGGGGGGCACACCGGCTCCCGATCAGCTGAAGATCTGCTCGAGGAGGTCGCAGAGTTCGACCTTCCGGTCGTCTGCGCGGGCGGTGTCGGCGATGCAGAGTCGTTCCGCCACGCCCTCGAGCTCGGTTACGTCGGCGTGCAAATGGGCACCCGCCTGATCGCGACCAAGGAGTGCTCCTCGCCCGCAGAGTACAAAGAGGCCATCGTTTCCGCCGACGCGGCAGACATTGTCGCGACTACTCGAATCACGGGCGTGCCGGTGTCGGTCATCCGAACGCCGTACGTTGAACAGATGGGTACCGACGCGGGTCCGATCGCACGGCGGCTTCTCGCCCACCCCCGCACCAAGCACTGGATGCGCGGGATCTTCATGTTCCGATTCGGCAAACGACTCAGGGATAACATGCACCACGGGATGTCCCACCGCGACTACTACCTCGCCGGCAAGAGCGTTGCTGGTGTCCTCGAGGTCGAGACTGTCGCCACGATAGTGGAGAGATTTGTAGGAGCGGCGAAGGATTGATAATCGATGTTCGATACTGGATGCTGGATGCTCGATGCTGGATGCTGGATCCGCCCGCCCATCCGTCGAGAATCGAGTATCGAGAATCGAGATCCTTTCGGGCATTTTCACACCCGCAGCGCGCGGGAATTCCGAATTCCTAACTCCTAATTTCTAATTCCGAATTCCTCATTCGATCGTAATCGGCGGCATCCAGACCACACCTGGCGTCGAGATCGACCCGGTGGCAATAAACTGTTCGAGGACCTCGAGCCGCTTTTCGAGCGCGGCTCCATCGCCGGAACGCCTCCTCGCCAGCTGCTGCCACCACGGTAGGACCCGCGGGAAATCGACCAGTTGGACTTCGGTGTCGGGATCGATGTCGGCCAGCGTCTTGGCTTCTGCGAGCGCCGTATCAAACCCCCCGAGAACATCGATCAGACCTTTCTCCAGCGCCTGAGGCCCCGTGAACACGCGCCCGCGGCCGATGGCATCGACGGCCTCGGGCGCCATATTACGGCTTTGGGAGACCCGCTCAACGAAATCGTCATAGATGCGATCGAGCATTCCGTCGATCGCCGCCCTCTGGACGTCGGTCCAGTCCTCGAGCTCGCCGTAGATATTGGCATTGAGCCCACGATCGAGCCGGCCAAAGGTCACTCCGAGCTTGTTGCGATAGAAACCCGATGCATTGAGGTGACCGGCATAGACGCCGATCGAACCGGTGAGCGTCCCCGGGTCAGCAACGATCCGCTGCGCGCCACAGCTGATCCAATATCCGCCGGAGGCGGCCAGGTTGGACATCGAGACGACAACCGGAACCTCCCGCGCAGTCCGGTTCATCTCCTGGCGGATGATTTCCGAGGCCACCGCGCTGCCCCCTGGAGAATCCACACGGAAGATAACTGCCTTGATCCCGTCGGTGTCGCGAAGGTGTTGAAACGCCTTCGAGATCGTATCGGAGCCCATGATCTTCCCGCCGAACAGCGGGTTATAGCTTTCGCCGCTCGGCCCGCGCATGATGGTGCCGACGGCCGTCACGACGCCTATCTTCGGACCTCGCTTCCTCTCCCCGACGTGCTTGAGGTATGACCGGGCGGTGACGCTCTTCTCCGTTCCGTGCTCCTGCTCGAGCCGTTCGACGAAGGCGCTCCAGTCCTCCATCCGATCGACGAAACCCAGCTCCTTCGATCTGCCGCCGAGAAAAGGAGCCTCGTCGATCAGGGCGCGCACCGCCTCTGGCTCGAGGCTGCGGCTGTCTGCGATATCCCTCACGATCTGGTCCATGATCGAGTCCAGCAACCATCCGGTCATCTCCCGGTGAGCCGGGGTGAACTCGGTCTGCGTATACATGAACCTCGCGGTCTTGTAGTCGCCGCGCCCCGGGAACTCGGATCGGATGTCGAGCTTGTCGAAGGTGCCGCGGATGAATGGCGAGCTGGCCGACAGACCGATCAGATTGAGATCGCCCTGGGGGTTCATCACGATCTCGTCGCACGAAGACGCAACGTAGTAGACCAAGTTTCCCGAGGAGAATTCGCCGGCAGTTTCCATGTACGCAGAGGTCCATTTACCGGCAGCGCTGACCCTGGAAATCAGTGAGCGGATCTCCTGTGCCGTCGCGAACCCTCCACCAATGCTGTCGATCCGTAGCCGCAGACCCTCAATCCGATCATCCTCTGCCGCGCGCAACAGGACATCGCGCAATTTGCGGAGGCTCGTAGCATGCTCGCCCATCATATCGGCGAGTGGATCATCCGCCGTCACCTCTTCGATCGGGCCGGCCAGGCGTAGCGTGAGGAATGCCTGACGTGGCACGGGCGGCGCCGACAACCCTTTCACGAGCAGCGCGAAGATCACCATACCGAACACGAGCAAGAGACAACCGGCACCTATGAAATACCTGTGGGCCTTGGCCATCGGACACCTCCTCAGGGAACTCTCATCCTAGCAGACGAGCTAGCCCATTCTGTTCTCCAGACTGCAGTAGCGGAAAAGCCCAGTGGAGGCCTCTTTCACCGGACACAGGCGACGGTAGCGTTCCGCGGCCTCGGGCGGCACATCGGCGCTGCGCATCTCCTCTTCGTGCATTCGCTCGAGCGCGGCTCCCAGCTCATCCCGGCCCCCTCCACTCGAGATGGTTTTCCTGGCGATCGCGGTCCATCGCACGAGGCGATCCTCCAGCTCGTCGATGTGGCGCGCCACGTCGTCGAATGAACCGAAATGGGTCAGGAGGAGTCTACCCGGCTCGAGCCGCCGCAACACGGCCAGGCTCTTCCGCCACTGGTCAATATCGATATCGGGTGGCGGTAACGGCGGCAACACGTGGGAGGCGCCGGGAAACCGCACGCCGGCGACGTCGCCGGTCGAGACCGCGTCATCGATCTGCCAAGCTACATGGTGCTTGGCGTGACCGGGCGTGTGCCAGCCGACGACGTCGAGGTCGCCGATCGTCACCGTTGCGCCGTCCTCCACCAGGCGCATCTGTGCCTCGGGGACGCCGACCGTCCTTCCCCACAGCGGCTCCATCATGTTTCCGTAGAGCCGCTCGGCCGACGGCAGGAGCTTGGCTTCCGGATCGATCATATGCGGACCGCCCAGAGGGTGGGCGAAGACTTCACAACCGGTCCTTCGCGCAAGAACTCCGGAAGCGCCCGCGTGATCGAGGTGGACATGGGTCGCGAAGACCGCCCTGAGGTCGGTGAGCTCATACCCGGCCTCGCCAACGCGGCGCTCGAGAGAATCAAGTCCGCTCGCAGGTCCCGGATCGAAGAGCACGAAACCGCCATCGATCGGCACGAGAAACGAAGAGATGAGCTCTGTGGCGCCGAAGAACTCGACGTCGATCGTGTGAATCTCAGTCATCCACCCTCCAGCTGAGGAGTGTAACGCGCCCTTCTGTGCAGAAGAGAAAAGGAGAAAAGGAGTCTGTGACCGAGTGTTGAGTTTTGAGTTATGAGTTATGAGTTATGAGTTTTGAGTTCCACCACACAACCGAAGGGTTGCGATAGCCGCTGGGCGTATGAAACTCAAAGCTCAAAACCAAGAACTCAAAACTGGCGGCAGCAAGAGGTCTCCTCTTCCCCTTGCGTCCGTCCGCCTGTTGGATAGAATTCATCGCGGGTGGGATGGTGAGGCCGGTCTCACTCTCCTTGGGCTCAGGGCCCCGCAGTAGGACCTCGCGCACACATTACTGACAGTCGCGGAGACCGGCCTTACGGTTCCACCCCGACATCCTCACGAAAACCCGCGAGAAGGCAGGGTTCGACGAATCAGACGATGCCCAGGCGGCGGGACGCAAAATGCACGGCGATCTCTCGCCACGGGCCGGTTGCGCCAAGCCGCGACAGATTGCCGAAATGACCACCGAAAGCGCGATCGATGAAGATGGCATCTTCGGGAAACGCGATCTCGCGGCTGTACTCCATGTTCGAGAAACCGAGCTCGAACAGGCGGCGGTAGAGCCCTTCGTCGTCACCAAAGGTGTAGGGCGGATCGGCCCGTAGGATCTCACCGAACATCTCGATGTACGGATCGATCGCCTCCACAGGCAGGGCTTCGCCCTCGGAGAGATGAACGCCGATGTCCTGCAGGATCCCACTAATCTCCTCCCCTCGGCCCTCGGCCGCCGCCAGCAAAAGCCGGGCATAACCGTTTGCCAGAGGTTCCGGCACCGCCTTGACGCAGCCGAAGTCATAGACCACGACCCGCCCGTCCTCGAGGAAGGCGAAATTCGCGATGTTCGGATCGGAGTGAATGAACCTGTGCTCCAGCAGTCCGCGCATGAGGAACTCGGCCAGCACGATGCCCCAACGATTACGCATCTCCCTGCTAAAACGATCCGAGCACGCATCCGTCGGGTTGATACCCCCGACGTACTCCATGGTGAGCACGTTGCGGGCCGTGGCTTCGGTCACCACCCGGGGAATAATGATCTCCGGGACGTCTGCGTGAAGCCCGGCCATGTGCCGGATGTTGGCCGCCTCGTGCGTGTAGTCGAGCTCCTCGAGTAGTCGATCGCGCAGCTCCGACCAGATCGGTTCGAAGTCGATTTCGGTGATCAGCCCGAGGAGGGCGCGCAGCAGGGTCTTGAGATTCTTGAGGTCGGCCTTGACGATCTCATCGATCAGCGGGTACTGAATTTTGACCGCGACCTCACGCCCGTCGCGCAGCCGTCCAAGGTGGACCTGGCCGATCGATGCGGCGGCAAAAGCCTCGAAGTCGAGATTCTCGAAGATTTCGTCGAAATTCTCCAGAGAGCCTCGGATCTCATACTCCATGACCTCGGCGGGCACGGTCGGCGCCTCTTGCTGCAAGCCACGCAAGACCTCCGCGACCTCCGGCGGCAGGAGACCCTCATGCAGACTGAGCATCTGTCCGATCTTCATCGCCGCGCCCTTCATCTCTCCCAGGGTTTCGACGATGCGGATCGCGTTGCGGACGAGGTTCTCGGTCTTCCTGACCTGCTTGGCAGGGCCCGAACGGGCGAGGTCGAGGACCTGATTGCCAACAACGGACGCACCAACCCTGCCCGCCAGCCCACCCAGCTTGACGACACGGCGCACCGCGGAGGTGATCATTTGGTCGTCTGCCATCGCCAGATCCCGGCCTCGACCCACGAACCGCCCTCTATCCTACATTTCCGCCGACCTTTCTCACGATCGAGTTCTCCTGGCACGGAACTGACAAGGATATTGAGACTGTCTCTAAATTAATTGACATTTTTTGTTTTCTGCAACATATTGTCATCTATCAATTCGATCAACGGTTGCGTGGTACGGGGGTCGAGCACGTGGAGGAGGCCACCAAAAAGACGCGCCTCGAGGATTTCAGGCGGCTCTGCCGTGAGCGCGGCGAGCGCTGCACAGTACAACGCCGGGTGATCTTCGAAACCGTGCTCGACCTGGATAATCACCCTTCGGCCGATCAGGTTTTCGACGCGGTCGAGGCCCGCCTCCACGGAGTCTCCCGCACCACGGTCTACAGGGCTCTCGAGCACCTCGCCCACATGGGTGTGATCACCAAGGCGTGCCACCCGGGGCCAGTGGCGCGATACGATCCGCGTCTCGAGCTTCACCATCATCTGGTGTGTCTCCGGTGCAATGATTTCATCGATTTCGACGACAAGGCATTGGACAGGCTCACGATCCCAGACACCTCGGCCCACGGTTTCGAAGTCAACGACTACCGCGTGCAACTGCGCGGCATCTGCCAATCATGTCGAAAATGGGAGAAGAAGGAGGAATTGAAATGAGGAAGACAGTATTCGTCGTGCTCTTCGGCGCAGGCCTGTTGGTCGGAGCAGGAGTTCTCAGCGACGCAGGCCAGGAGCCGGCGACACCGCTCGGTCTGCCACCGGTGCCGATCCCGGACGACAACCCGCAAACACCGGAGAAAATCGCCCTCGGGGAGAAGCTCTACAACGACACACGATTCAGCAGCACGGGCGAAGTCGGCTGCTTCACCTGCCACGATCAGAAAAAGGCCTTCACGGACAGCCCTCTCAAGACGTCCGAGGGCATCAACAAGCTCACCGGCACCCGCAATTCACCGACTGTCATCAACTCCGCCTACATGACCACACAGTTCTGGGATGGCCGCTCTCCGGATCTCGAGGACCAGGCGCTGCAACCGTTTGTCAACCCGGTCGAGCACGGGCTCAAGAACCATGATCCGATCCTCAAAATCGTGCGCAAGGATCCCGAGTATCGCGACGCCTTCAAAGAGGTGTTTGGCAAAGAAGGCAAAGAGATCACGATAAGGGATGTGGTCCTGGCGATAGCTTCCTTCGAACGAACCGTCATCTCCGGCAACTCTCCATTCGACCGCTGGTACTACGGTGGCGAAGAGGATGCAATGACCGAGCAGCAGAAGCGCGGTTTCGACATCTACCGCAACGAGGGCCGCTGCGTTTCCTGCCACGTCATTGAACAGACCCAGGCGATATTCACCGACAACCGCTTCCACAACATCGGGGTCGGCATCAACGGAATTCAGAATGACGTTCCGGAGCTGGCACCCGCGTTCCTCGAGGCGGATCTGAGCAAGTCGGAGGTGGATGTCGAGGTGTTGACCGACCCCAGGACGTCGGAGCTCGGACGTTTCGCCATCAGCCACAGCTTGGACGATATCGGTTCCTTCAAGACCCCGACCTTGCGCAACGTCGCCGTCACACCCCCCTATATGCACGACGGCAGCATCGAGACCCTCGAGGATGTCGTTGTGCACTACATGAACGGGGGAGTGACCGAGGCCGGCGACCCGGTCAACGATTTTCTGTCGGGAGGTATCCGACCGCTCGACCTCGACACGGATCAGATCGACGATCTGGTGGCATTCATGGAGGCCCTGACCAGCCCCGAGTTCGAGCCGTCGGGCGCCGACGCCGAAGGCAATTAAAGGAGACAGCCATGACAAAAACCAATCTCAATCGTCGTGACTTTCTCAAGGGCGCGGCTTCGGTAGCTGCAGTCAGCACCCTTCCCCTGAGCACAGTCGAGCTTGCCTTCGCCGATCCGGCACAGAACTTCACCTTCGCCTACATTTCCGATGCACATATCCAGCACATCAAGGGCAGCAGCTTCGTCCGCAACTGGGACCGTGGTCTGATTCGTGCGGTCGCCGAGACCAATTTGCTCGAGCCGAGGCCCGACTTCGTGATGTTCGGCGGCGACCTCGCCCAGCTCGGCTCCAAGGCCGAGCTCGATCACGGCGCCGAATTACTCGCCAAGCTCAACTACAAACCGCGCATGGTCATGGGTGAGCACGACTATTATCTGGACCTCGGCGAGTACTGGTCGGAGCTCTTCGGCCCCCACTGGTACAGCTTCGACCACAAGGGCGTGCACTTCGTGGTTCTCAACTCGATCCTCACCTATGACGAGTGGACGCACGAGCGCTGGCCGACCGCCGAGCAGCGGATGCTCGAGATGGCTGCTCTCGACAACCCCAACGGTTCACCCTTCATGGTCGGCGAGAAGCAACGCGCCTGGCTAGCTGAAGACCTCGACGATGTGGGAAAGAACACACCGGTCGTGGTCTTCTCACACTCCCCGATCCAGAAGATTTTCAAAGGCTGGAACTTCTGGACTGATGACGCGGAAGAGGTTCAGGCACTCCTGCAACCGTTCCACGATGTCACCGTAATCTACGGTCACGTCCACCAGATCCAGTACAACCAGATCGGCAATATCAGCTTCCACGCGGTGATGGCGACCGCCTGGCCATGGCCCTACCCGAGAGCATATGCACAGGCCGAAAGCTACATGCCGAAAATCACGGTGCCCATGAACCGTGCCGATCCCTTCTTCGAGCGCGACGCCACTGGATGGCAGTTCATCGACGTGAAGACCGGACGGGTAGCAATGGAATACAATCTCTACAACAACACCAACCGGAAGGTGGCGTACGACCCGAAGACCGGTCAGCCCGAGGACACCCAGTTCCAGGCGCCGGAGGACCGCATCCCGCCGCAGATCCACTACTAGGAGGAGAGAGATGGCGAAAAAACATATCTACGCCGCATGCGCCGTGGTCGGAGCCGCACTGCTCCTGGTTGGCTACGGGCTGCAGGCCGACGAGTTTACAGACCAGGATGTCGAACGCTGGCAGGGTGAGTTCATGAGTGTTGTCCAGGAGGGCCGCGCCCTGTGGGGCAGCCCCGATCTCGGAACCAACGGCGTCGCCTGCGGTCAATGCCACCCCAACGCAACCAACACCCACCCCGAGACCTACCCCAAATTCCAGCAACAGCTCGGCGGTGTGGTTGCCTTCCGCGACATGATCAACTGGTGCTTGATGAACCCCCTCGAGGGACAAAAGCTTGATCTTGACGACGATCGAATGATTGCGCTCGAGGCCTACGCGACCTGGGAACGGCGAGGCGTCGCGCTCGAGCCGGGCAAGCATTGATGACTGTCCCCTGAGTACAACGGCGGGCCCGAAGGCCCGCCTTTTTCATGGTCATCGGAGTATTGTGGCACGAAACCAAACGCTGGAACGTTCAGGCGTTGGAACGTTATCGCGCCTCGCCCTCTCCAGAATCGCCCTGAAAGCCCTGCAGCGCGAGGTATTGCTCGCCGAATCGCTTGAGGTGCTCCAGCTGCTGGTCGAACTGGTCCCAGTGTCCTTCTTCAGCGGCCACCAGATCCTCGAACAGCTTCTTCGACCCGGAGTCCGCGTTCTGTGCGCACTCGAGAGCGAACTTGTTATACATCTGGATAGACTCCTGCTCCAGCGTGCGCGCTTTCTCGACCATGGCGTCCGCGTCATGGATCTTCTCGGTCTCGCGCCCGACCACCATCTCGACCTCGCCGCCGAGAAACAGAGTCCGTTCGGCGATCATCTCGGCGTGCTGCATCTCCTCGATGGCGGTCATTTTGAGCAGATTCGCAAGCGGGGCATAGCCCAAATCGTCGAGCCGAAAATGGAAGTACATGTACTGGTGGATCGCTGCGATCTCATCCGCAATAGCCGTGTTGAGCAACTTGATACTCTCTTCGTACATCTCGTCCTCCTCGACCAGTGATTTTACACGCCTCGACGAACCAGATACGGCGAACCCTCGAACTGCCCCTCCGTATAAACTCCTGACATGAACACCTACGGGCGCACGGGGCGAAGGGTCGGGAGAATCCACCGGCTGCCGATGGTGATTCTTTTTGTCATGTTCCTGGCACAGGGATCCGGTTTCGGCACCGCATCCACCCCCGCGCCACCGGATTGCCTGACACAACAGAAACGGTTGGCTGCCGCCGCATCACCGGCATCGATCTCGCCGTACGCCATGGTCGGCCATCGCACGGTCGCCGAGCTGCGGGAGATGGTCGACGCCTATTGGGGTGACGGTGTCGCCACCTCCGAAAAGCTCCGGATTTTCGATCTCGCATGGAATGATCTCGACCAGAATTACGGCGCGTACATGAACCACGATGTCGACATGCAGGACCTCCGAAACCGGTATCGATCCGAGATCGCTACCGGGGTCAGCAAAGGACGGTTCGCCGCCATCATGAATCACCTGTCCCTGGCCATGAAGGACGCGCACACCGTGATTATGAGCAGGTCAGTGAACTGGGGCACGTCCGTTCTTATGGATACGCCAATCTTCGTTGTTGGTGGCTGGGGCAACAACGGTCGATTCGGTGCCTCTCTCACGCCGATGGACGACGATACCCTGCTTGTCTATCGGGTGATACCGAACCACGTACTGGGCCTGGAGCCCGGTGACCTGGTGCTCGGCTATGACGGTGTCCCGTGGAGACTCCTCTACCGCCGACTTCTTGCAGCTGAAATCCCGATCACCCTGCAGTGGAGCTGGGGCAGTACCGACGAGTCGATGGAGCACTGCATGCTAATGAGTGCAGGAATGAATTGGCACCTCTTCAACACCATCGAGATCAAGAAGTACGGCTCCGACCAGGTGGTGAGCTATCCCACCGACCTGCTACTGCAACAGATCCAGGATGCGGAAACTGTCTGGGGCAACGAGCAGCTTCCGGTCCCAGGCGTCGCGATGCCGGATTTCATCGAAGAGGACTACATCACCTACGGTGTGATCGAGGGCTCGCGGATCGCCTACATCTACGTCGCCTCGTGGCACTGGGAGGATCAGTACAGGATCAGCGAGCAATGGTACGAGGCGATCGACGAGCTGATGAATCACCACGATCTGACTGGCCTGGTGGTCGACTTCCGCCTCAACTACGGCGGCGATATGCGCCAGGCACACTCCGGTTACACGCTGTTGTTCAACCAACGGCTCACCGAGGTGTCGTTCGACGTTCGCGGCGATCCCGATGACCATTTGGACATGGTCCCGTCACGAACCCATACCGCCGGAATGTTCACCATACCGGGCGATCCGGACACCTTTTTCGCCAAGCCGATCGCAGTGCTCTTTGGCCCCGGAGCGGTCAGCAACGGTGATTGGGAATCGCTCCGGATGGGATTTCATCCGTGGGTGCGCTCCTTCGGCAAACCAACCAACGGCGCGTTCACCCTTTCGGATTACCCTGACCTCGGAAACGACTGGTTCTACACCAAGGCCACAGGCAGCGGATATCTGATCGACGGCCATCACTATCTCGCGCACACCGGGGTGAAACCCGACGTCGAAGTGTGGCTCGAACGGGACGATGTCGCCGCCGGCCGGGACACGGTCGTAGAAGCTGCCATCCGCTGGATCGACGGACGGCGGCCTCGCCGGGCAAGCGGGCGGCGATCCCGGTAACATCGAACTCGATTCTTTTCCAGACTGATCTCAGTGGATGCGCACCGCCCGTTGAATACTGAGCGGCGGGTCGAGGCTCTGTCCGTCGGACGGCATCAGGTTGATCTCGCGCACCAGCTCCATTCCCTCGACCACCCTCCCAAAGGCGGCAAAGCCCTGTCCGTCGGGGTTGCGCCTGCCGCCAAAGTCGAGTTCAGGCTGGTCTCCAACGCAGATGAAGAACGAGTGCGTTGCGGTATCGGGCCCCAGGCGGGCCATCGAGATCGCACCGTCGACGTGCCTCAATCCGGTCGTGGAGGTCCGTTCCAGGGAAATCGGATCGTAGGCGTCGTCCTCCATGGCCGGGCTCGCTCCCGCCTGTATGACCGCGATCTTGACCGTGTCGTCCGGTTGGTTGTCCGCATTCACGGTGCGGAAGAACTCGCCATCCGAGTAGAAGCCTTCGAGCACGTACCTCAGGAAATTCCGGGTCGTGATCGGCGCGCGAACCGCATCGAGCTCCACCGTGATGCTACCCAGCGCTGTGTCGATCTGCACCCTGGGCAGATCGGTCAGCGGATGGTCCCGCCACACGAAATGCGGAGCAGCCGCTGGATCGAACGACGCAAGATGGGCTTGCCCTTCCTCGTCCCTCTCCTGAGGCTTCTCGTACCGCCAGGCACCGTCACCGAAGACCTCCGCACAGAGGACGGCGAGGGTCGGGTCATACTCTTTCAACTCGGCGCGTGTATCGACGTGATTGTGGAGGGCATCATTTTCGCGGTTGTCATCAAACCAGCTCTGGACTCCCTCGGCCCAGTATTCAGCCGGGTTGGTGATGGCGTACGTGCCTCTCCACAGCCCGCTGTCGCTCGCGTTCTTCCAGGCATCGCCCAGGCGCCTGTCGAAATCCGGATCGACCCGATTCAGACCCATGGTATGGATCGCGTGGGCGAACTCGTGAATGAGGATATTTTCCTGCTCGTACGGGTCTCCGGGAAAGGCCAGGAGGTTTTCCTCGGCGCAGCTCACGGCCGGGGCATCGGAGGTCGCGCCCAGACCGCGTGCCCGCCGGTCCCAATACACCGCCGGCTCGAGCCGAGAGTGTTCCGGTACATCGGTCGTGAATTCGTTCCAGGCCATGACCGCCAGCCGCACCCGTTGTGCGGCCATCGCATCGAGTATGTCGACTCGTTCTCCGAGCATGTGCTCGACGATCCACGCCGCTTCGAGCAGCGCCGCGTCGGATACATGCGCCGATCCGACCACCGGCAACGCCTTCACGAATGTGACTTTTTGGTAGAAGGGATCGAGGCTGAAGAGAACCCGGACTTCCTCCGACACGGGTGTCACGAGGTCTTTTTCGCCGTCGCTCGCTTTGCCACCGCACGCCACAGCGAACAACAGGGCCACGACAAGGACCCATAGGATTTGTTGATCCATCCATTGCCAGGAACATCTGCCATTCATCGGCTATACCCCCAAAGGTTTCGTCCGGAATTTTAGAGTACTATCGCGCGATGCCGTGGGGTCTGCTGGTTGCCGTTCTCGTCATCATCGCGGTGTACCTGGTAATGGGAATATTCCGCTACCTCCGCCAGTGGCTCCAACCGGACCGGGATGATTGACAGGCGCCTGGTACATGACTTTGCGATGGGATCAGGGCCATTCTTCGATCCCGTTCCCGCTCCCGATCCCAATCCCGACGATGGTGTGCCGCCGTCGTCTACCAAGCACAACGGGTGGATCCTTGCCGAATTCACGGCGAGACGAACGGTGACTGACACCGTGGATTCCGACGAGAGCGGGAACGATCACCCGGAAATCACAAGCGATGCTGACCGGAACTTGAATTCGGGATCGGGATCGGGTTTGGGATCGGACGTTGATCAGGTTTTGGAATCAACGTCCGAAAACGAGGGTACCGCCGACGTGGCCGAGGGTGGCGATCACCACCATCCCTGCTCCGAGGACCATCACCTCCAGCGCCGCCAGGGTTATGGCGAGAGGCGATCCGAGATCCACCAGGCCGGTTGTCGCCGCGAAACCGGCTCCCGAGGCGTGCAATGCGATGGCAATCCCACCGAAAATGAGGAACAGGACCGAGAACGCGATTTTGAGCCGAATCTGAGCGTAGGGTCGGCGTCGATATCGCCGGAACCAGTCGCGCAGCCCAGAGGCGAAGGTCACGACGGAAGACCCCACCGAAACCACCAGCAAAACCAGTATCGCGTCGGCGAGAACGGGCGCCATGTCGGCGAGGTGGACGACGCCAGGCGCTACTGGAGCGAGCAGCGACAGGAGCAACAAAGCGCCCGCACCGAGAAGAGCGAATGGATAGAGCCCGATCGGCAGATGGGTGGCAAGGGGATGAACCCTCAACGTGGGCTGCGGTCGGAAGACCTCGACCCCGAGCACCACCGGCACGACGTGGCCGTACACCTCCTCGACGTCGAGCACGACCCCGCAGACTGGACAGACCAGCAGCCGGTTTCCGTTGGCGTCGACCAGCGCAAGCTCGAGATGGCACACGGGACATCGGAAAGTCCTGCCGAAGTAACGGCCCTTGAAGCGCTCGGCGATTCCGGCCACCAACCTGCGGAGATCAGCGAGCATCAGTGGACCTCTCTCATCCGCATCAGCTTGCCGACGATGACCATCTTCTGGATCTCGGTCGCACCCTCGTATATCTGGTAGATCTTGGCGTCGCGAATCAGCTTCTCGGCCGGCATCTCGCTGGTGTAGCCGTAGCCGCCGAGCACCTGCGCGCATTCGATCGCCGCCTGCATGGCGACATCGGCCGCGAACCACTTTGCTTCGGAGGCCTCTCTGGCATTGTCGAGACCCTGATCGAAGAGCCACGCTGCCTTGTAGGTGAGGTGGCGCGCGGCATCCAGGCGGGTCATGATCTCGGCGAGCTTGAAGGAAATGCCCTGATTCGAAATCAGTTTCTTGTCGAAAGTGCGCCGCCGCTTGGAATACGAGAGCGCGATGTTGAGCGCCGCCTTGGTAATGCCGTTGGCGCCACTCGCCACCCCCGGCCGGGTATGATCGAAGGTCTTCATCGCGATCTGAAAACCATCTCCCTCACCGCCGAGCCGGTTTCTCGCCTCGACCTTGACGTCTTCGAAGGTGACCCTCACTGTGTTCGATGCGTGCTGGCCGATATTGATCTCTTTTGGGCCCCGAATTATGCCCGGCGAGTCGGCAGGCACGAGAAACCCGGTGGGTTTCTCATCGACCCGGGCGAGGACGAAGTACCAACTCGCGACCGAGCCGTTCGTGATCCACCATTTGACACCGTTCAACGCGTAGTCATCGCCGACCTTCTCGGCCGTCGTCTGGACCCGCGACACGTCCGAACCGGCCTCCGGCTCGGTCACGGCATAGGCCGAGAACATCAAGTCTTCGGTCATCGGCGCGAGGAAACGTTGTTTCTGGTCGTCCGTCCCGGCCAAAATCACAGGGTACTGGGACAGGCCGTTGGCGTCGATTGCAGTGGCGATGCCGGAGCAGCCGGTACACATCTCCTCGAGCATCAGACAGTGGTCGAGGACCGCGTGCGGTGTCCCGCCGTACTCCTCGGGGATGTGCGGGTTCATGAGTCCCTGTCGAAAGGCTTCACGGCAGATTTCAAGCGGAAACTCCCCCGAACGGTCGTGTTTGATCGCATTGGGCGCGATCCACTCCTTGGTGAAAGTCCGCGCTTTCTCGATCAGACCCTGCTGCTCTTGACTGAGGCCGAAGTCCATCAGCCGCCGCCTTCCTGTCGAACATCGACCATCCTCGCCGGCTCCGCAGCTTGATGCGCGACCACATCGAGGATGTCGACCGGCGGTTCACGGTCCATATCTGCAACGTACGAGGAGGTCGCCGCCAGCGCCTGGCGACCAAGCGTGATGCGCAGACCGTAGTACGAGAGCGCGAGGGCGACTGCGTTGTTCCCGATCACGACCGCGACGCCGAGCCAGGGAATACCGCCGCCGTTTGCTTGATTCAACCATAGAGCATAGAGTTCGATCGCTATCAGAGCAATGAGGATAGCCGACAGTGCGAGCTTCGCTCGATGGCTCGGTGGCCAATTGGCGTAGAGATGGTTCCGTTCGGCAATTCCCGTCACGGTTGCAGGCAGGGCCACCGCCAGCATGCCGACGAGAGAACCCCACAGCAGGAGACGCCAGACCGGAGGTCCTATGCCAGCAACTGTTGCACCCGTTGCGTCGAGAAGGAAGCTGCAGGCGGCTAGTGGAGCGAAGGCGATCACCGCGTGAACCAGCATCGAGTGAATGTGTACCGGCTGATGATTCACGACTCTCCTTCCAGGGTGGTCATCGTTCGTCCACCAGCATTGTATCGGTGATTGATCATATCATTGAATATGAGAATAACTCTTCCGCCACACTGATTTCTTGCGACGAGATCTCAGTTTTCGGCGAGCACCTCGTCCGGAATCGGACCGGCGATCCGCTCGACGTCGTTGATGACCGACACGACCCACCACCTACCGTCGCGTTGCATCAGATGCCAGCTGTCAAGGCCGCGTTGAGGGGGACGGTCGTCGCCGACGATATCCGCCGTGTAGACCACATAACAGTGGGCAACGTTACCGAACTCGACAACTCGAATCGACTGAACCGTCTCCCTGAAACCACGGCCCGACGGGCCGATTCGCTCGTAGAACGATTCGAAGTCATCAATGAAAGCCTCGAGGTCCATCAGACGGCTCTCCTCGGGCGTCGCCCTGAGCACGATCAACGCCTCGGGAGTGAAGTGAGAACGGATGAAATCCCAATCGGGGACGGTCTCCGGCGGGGCCGACACCGCATCGTAGATGCCGGCCACCAGTGACCTCGGTTCGAAAAACGCCTTCGGCACTTCTGATCCGGCATCCGCCAACACAACGCCCGCTCCTAAGGTCGACACAACCAAAAGGACCAACATCAATCGACGCATCTCTTTCACCTCGTTTTCCGCCACGCTCGATCGATCCCGTGGCAGAGCGATTCTCGCACGACCGACGCCGTGCGGAATCCGGTCGGAGGTTCTGAGTCTCGGTGGTATTTCAACCGGTCGCTGAGCCGGATCTCACGCCCAAACGCCGGGAATGCTGCGCCGGCAGTCGGGGCAGAATCCCTTGCCAATCCGATTTTCGAGCACCTGGAACCCCATGCGCCGGATGAGGATCCCACCGCATCCGGGACAGACGGTGTTTTCGCCCGGATGGCCGGGAAGATTGCCGAGATAGACGAAGTTGAGTCCAGCCTCGCGACCGATCTCCCACGCGCGCTCGAGCGTCGCCACCGGCGTAGGAGGGAGGTCGGTGAGGCGATAGGTGGGGTGGAAACGCGTGAAGTGGACGGGTATCTCGGGGCCGAGCTCCTTCCTCACCCACGAACTCAATTCCCGAATCTCGGTTTCCGAGTCGTTGAGAGTCGGTATCAGGAGCACGACGATCTCGAGCCACACTCCGGACTCTTTGATGACACGGAGACTCTTCAAAACCGGTTCGAGCTCGCCCCGCACCTGTTTGCGATAAAATTCATCACGAAAGCTCTTGAGGTCGACCTTGATTGCGGACAGGAGCGGCAGCACGTCGCGCAACGCTTTTTCCTGAATGAACCCGTTCGAAACTACCGTCGGTTTCATACCGGCTGCGTTGGCTGCAACCGCCACATCACGAACGTATTCCCAGAAAACAACCGGCTCACCGTAGGTCGCGGCGGTAAGGCGCGCCTTGTTCTTCTTGGCGAGACCAATCACCGCATCCGGCGGGAGATTATAGGCACTGACCTGCTCGGGCCTGAACTGTGACAGTTCCCAGTTCTGGCAGAACTTGCACTCGACGTTACAGCCCGCGGTCGAATACGAGAGCGCCTGTTCTCCCGGCATGACGTGGAACAGCGGTTTCTTCTCTATTGGGTCAACGTGGACGGCGCATGCGAGGCTGTGCACCAGCGTGTAGTAGGTGCCACCCCGGTTTTCTCGCACTCCGCACATGCCGCGTTCCATGTCGGCGACCTTGCACGCCTGCGGACAGAGTTCGCACTCTACCCTCCCCTCGTCGAGCTTCTTGTACCAGGAAGCCTCTCGCGCCGGCAGCTCGTCGCCCGCAGCCGGGGAGCCGGGTTGGATGGCCGGGGTTGCCAGCAAACGGGGCGAACAGAGACCGGTCGCGGCACTAGCCGCACCCAGCGCGAGGAGTCGTCTACGATCGATAGTCACGCCGTCACCACCAGGAGTTTCTCAGGATCGTCGACTCCGAGCCCCTCACGAGCCGCCGTCGCGAGGAAGCGAACGGGTCGTCCCGCGGCCTCGAGGGTTGGCAGACCACGCCTCGCTCGCTCCGCTTCGATCTCCCGCCAGGCCCACAGATCGGCAGCAACCGGGTCGGTACTTGCGGCCACCTTGCCGAGTTCAAAGATCCCATCCGATCGATAGGCCGGGCCGCCATTGCACTGTGCGATGACACCGTCGAGGACCGTCAAGCGCAATTTATCGCGGATGAACGGATGACGAACGACGTCGGCGATGTACGGATCACAGCCGTTTTGGTGGTACTTGTTGGGATTGTGAATCACCCCGTACCAGTTCTTCATCCCAGCCGAGACCCCTGACAGGTCGTGGTCCTTGACGACCCCGAACGACACCAAGGCGGTGCAGGTTTTCGACACCATCCGCGCGAAACACGATCCGATGGCGCCACTCGACGACGGCTGTCGATCGAAATCGTTGTTGGTGCCGACGCAGCGGTAAGGGGGACTCTGTCGGCGGATCGTGAATCCTGCCCTCTGGAGCTCCCGGTCGGAGCGCTCGAAGACGATGATTCGCTGCCGATCGACGCCCACGGCGGCAATTAGATCGACCAGCGCTTCAACCAGCTCAACACGAGGCGAAAGGTGCTTCCCCGCCAGGCAATTGACCTTGATTCCGACCGTGTCGTGCCGCGTGAACAACGCCGAAGCGGCCTCGACGGGCGACTTGGCCCCAACCGAGGCAGCCAGGGCTTCGGCCACCGCGCGTTCCGCCACTTTCGGGTCCAAAGAGGTGCTGAGCGGCGTGTGAGCCTCTGCTACGCCGACCACTCCCGGATGGGCGGTGGGCCTTCCTACCTGCCTCCCGGCAGCTCCCGAGACAACGCCGGCACCGATCATCAGCGCCAGCTCGCGGCGAGTGAGCATCTTCATTCGTCCTCTCCAAAGATCTGCGCAGTAAAGACCTCGAACTCCGCACCGCTGCGCCAACCGCCCGCCGGCAGTCCCGCTTTTCGCGCCAGCTGATCGAGCATCGTCCGTCGGTCCCATCCCTGTTCGGTTGCGACCTGCGGAAGGAACAGCGCTCGGTGGCTGCCCTTTTGGAGAATCACACCGTGCGTGCCGACCTCGATCGCCTCGGGCCCAGTGACAGGCTCGGCTGGAGACAGCACCGAAACCTCGACATCGAGGCCGCTCAGCTCGTCGGCCTCGAGGCGCGGAAATCGCGGATCCCGCGCCGCCCACACGGCGGCCTGCACCACGGCATCTGCCAAGGGTTGCCTGGCCTCGATCACGCCCATACAGGCCCGCAGCCTGCCCGGCGATCCCGCTTGAACACCTCGATGGTTGAGGGTCACGAATGCGCCCGCGTCTGCACTCAGCGCATCGCGCTCCAGCGCCCGCCCGTACCACTCGGCGAGGCTTTCATCGTGCATCAGAAAGCTCTCGAGCGTCGCACGCGCGAGGGCAACTGCTTCCTCGCCCTGAGCTGACGTCAGTCTCCCGAGCGGAGGCCGGGGTCCATCCTCGCGCCAGCCTTTCCACGACCCGCGAAACGCTATTGCAGCATACGTCACCGAGCTTTCCCAGCTGCCGGTCCGATGGCCGGAGGTCGTGACGTCGAGGACCTCTCCGCGTCCGTCGAATGCATGGCTCAAGAGCTCCGCGAGAACCACCAGAGGGCGGGCTCCACAGACCGTA
>JAJDNM010000058.1 GCA_022340665.1 Acidobacteriota bacterium
GCCGAGCGTGTCACCTCGATCTGACACCCGGACAGCATGCCTCACAGTCCAACAAAGTCGACAATATCGAGACCCTTCGCCGGATTCCGATCGAGGGATCGATCCCGGATTGAACCATCTTTTCGGCGGGGGAGGCGGTCGTCATGTGTTAACTTTGGAGCGCTCTCAGAGGTATCGGAATCTCGCGCGAGATTTCAGGGTTGATCGATCCGAACGGGGTTGAGAAATGTCGGCCAGAAAAATGAGACTGAGTCGGATTCATACCGTTGTTGCGGTGCTTGGAGCTCTCCTGTGTGCTCGTGCAGACGATGTCTACGCGCAGCTCGCGGACCAGGTACCGGAGGTACTCGAGGAGGTGGGCGTGACCGAGCACCTGGATGCCAAGCTTCCCCTCGACCTCGAGTTTCGAGACGAGGACGGGAACTGGGTCGAGCTTGGCAGCTTCTTCGACGGCGAACGCCCGGTGATCCTGACCCTCAACTACTACCGCTGCCCCATGCTCTGCGGTTTGATGCTCAACGGGGTGGTGGACGGTCTCGAGGGCATGGACTGGACCCCGGGCGAGGAGTTCGAAATTGTTACCGTCAGCATAGACCCGCTGGAGACCCCCGAACTCGCGCGGGCGAAGAAGCAGAACTACCTCAAGCGTCTTGATCGGCCAGCGGCGGCGAGTGGCTGGCACTTCATGACCGGGCGTGAGCTCGAAATCAAACGGCTCGCAGAAACTGTGGGTTTCTCATTCACCTACGATCCGGCGACCAAGGAGTACGCCCACGCGGCCGTAATCTTCGTCTGTACTCCAGACGGAAGGGTAGCTCGTTATCTCTACGGAATCGAATACCCACCCAAGCGACTCAAGCTCGCGCTGCTCGAATCGTCCGAGGGAAAGGTCGGGTCTACACTTGACCAGCTGATTCTCTACTGTTATCACTACGACCCGACAAATCGCCGCTACACACCTGTCGCAATGAATATTATGCGCGTTGGTGGAGGCGCTACTGTTTTGGTACTGGGAATCTTCATCGGAGGATACTGGCTCCGCGACTGGCGGCGAAAGAACCGAGATGACGCAAAGGAAACGGCTGCATGACCGATCTCAATTTGGCACGGTCGATCCCGGTGTGGACCGCCATGGCGCCCGACCCGGAGGATGGCAGTTTTTGGCTGCCGCCCCAGATCTCGACTGCGGCTTCGAGCGTCGATTGGCTGTTCAACTTCATCCTCGCCATTTCGGTGTTCTTCTTCATCCTGATCGTTGTCGTAATGGTGATCTTCGTCGTCAAGTATCGGCGTCGGGAGGGAGAGGCCGCTGAGCAATCAGCGAGCCACAACCTGCCGCTGGAGCTGACCTGGACGGCCATACCGACCCTGATCGTCATCGCGATTTTCATCTTCGGGTTCAAGGGCTTCCTCGACATGGCGACGCCTCCGGCCAATGCCTATCAGGTTCTGGTCGAGGGCCAGAAGTGGAACTGGAGCTTCACCTATCCCAACGGCTACGTCGACGAGAATCTGCATGTACCGGTCGATCGACCGATCGAGCTGATGTTGTCGTCGGCCGACGTGATCCACAGCCTGTACGTGCCCGCCTTCCGCATCAAAATGGACGTCGTACCGGGCCGGTACTCGAAGGCCTGGTTCGAGGCCACGGTTCCCGGGGAGTACGATTTGTTCTGCGCGGAGTACTGCGGCACGTCGCACTCCGACATGCTGGCGCACGTCATCGTCCACCCGCCGGGAGAGTTCGAGACCTGGCTCGAGAAGGCGTCGAACTTCCTCGAGACGATGTCCCCGGTCGACGCCGGGCGAAAGCTTTTCCAGGTGCGGGGCTGCACCCAGTGTCACAGCATGGACGGCTCCGCCAAGACGGGGCCAACACTGCTCGGCGTCTTCGGCCGATCCGAGCAGCTGACCGACGGAACGACGGTCACGGCAGACGAAAACTACATTCGCGAATCAATCCTCGAACCGAGCGCGCGGGTCGTGGCAGGTTTCGAACCGGTGATGCCGACCTACCAGGGCCGCCTCAAGGACGAGGAGATCCTGGCGATCATCGAGTATTTGAAGGCCCCGACCGGGGCCTCGCAGGACGAGGAGTAGCAGCTGATGGCTGAAGAGAAATCAGCCCCGGGCGGCGATGCTGCGGTTGCGCAGTCCGCGGGCGACGACAATTACCTCACACACGGCAAGGGGATCCTCTCCTGGCTCTTCACCCTCGATCACAAACGTATCGGGGTGATGTACCTGGTGGCGATTCTGTCGTCATTCTTCCTCGGCGGCGTCTTCGCCATGCTGATCCGCGCGGAGCTTTTCACACCCGGCCAGACGATCATGACGGCCGACACTTACAACAAGATGTTTACCCTGCACGGGGCGGTCATGATCTTCCTGTTCATCATCCCGGGAATCCCGGCGACTCTGGGCAACTTCGTGCTTCCGTTGATGCTCGGCGCCAAGGATGTCGCTCTGCCGCGCCTCAACCTGGCGAGCTTTTGGCTGTGGTTGATCGGCGCCACCTTTGCCGTCGTTTCGATCATCGTCGGAGCGGTCGATACCGGTTGGACATTCTATACCCCGTACTCGACGACCACCGGCACAGCGGTGATCTCGATGACTCTCGGTGCCTTCATTCTCGGATTCTCTTCCATCTTCACCGGGCTCAATTTCATTGTCACCATCCACAAGATGCGGCCGGAGGGCATGACCTGGTTCAAAATGCCGCTTTTCCTGTGGGGCCTTTACTCCACGGCGATCATCCAGGTGCTGGCGACCCCGGTCCTCGGAATCACCCTTTTATTGCTGGTCGCCGAACGAACCCTTGGTGTGGGTATCTTCGATCCTGCACTGGGCGGGGATCCGGTTCTGTATCAGCATTTCTTCTGGTTCTACTCGCACCCGGCGGTTTACATCATGATCGTGCCTGCGATGGGTATCATGAGTGAGCTGATCTCGGTCTTTTCAGGAAAGCACATTTTCGGTTACAGGTTCATTGCCTATTCATCGATCGCCATCGCTCTCCTGAGCTTTCTGGTCTGGGGCCACCACATGTTCACCAGCGGTCAGTCGAGCCTCACCAACATGATTTTTTCGGCCCTGACGTTCTCGGTCGCGATCCCTTCGGCGGTCAAGGTATTCAACTGGCTGGCGACGATGTACAAGGGATCGATCTGGCTCGCGGCACCCATGCTCTACGCGTTGTCCTTCCTCTTCCTGTTTGCCATCGGTGGTTTGACGGGTCTGTTTCTCGGCGCGCTCGCGACCGACATCCACCTCCACGACACATACTTCGTAGTCGCGCACTTCCACTACGTAATGTTCGGCGGCACGGTGATCGCATTCCTCGGCGGCATCCACTACTGGTGGCCAAAGCTCTTCGGCCGCATGTACTCCGAACGGTGGGCACAACTGTCGGCATTCCTGATCTTCGTCGGCTTCAATCTGACCTTCTTTACCCAGTTCGTGATGGGCAGCCACGGAATGCCGCGCCGCTACTACGACTACCTGGACGAGTTCACCGCCTACCACCAGGCGTCGACAGTGGGTTCGGGAATTCTAGCCGTCGGCTTCCTGATAATGGCCGGCTATCTCCTGCACTCGCTGGCCCGGGGAGAGAAGGCACCGGCAAATCCATGGGGCGGGGCAACCCTCGAGTGGGAGACGACCTCTCCGCCGCCCTATTACAACTTCGCGCACGAGATGCGCGCCGGCGACCCGTATGATCTCGAAGCCCTCGAGTGGGACCCGTCGATCAAGGGTTACGTGCGGAAGGACCCGTCTTCGGTTCTCCTGGGTGAAGAAGGGACGGGCTGATGGCGGATCACGGGCACGGATCGGGCGACGGGCTGGCCGTCGACCACCACTTCGAAAACGCCGAACAGCAGTACCAGTCTGCAAAGCTCGGCATGTGGGTCTTCCTGGTGACCGAGATCCTCTTCTTCGGCGGGCTCTTCGTTGCCTACAGCGTGTATCGGGCGAACCATCCCGAGATCTTCGTCTTCGGGCACCACTTCCTGGACAAGAACCTCGGCGCCCTCAACACGGTCATCCTGATCTGTAGTTCGTTGACTGCTGCATGGGCGGTCCGTGCAGCTCAGCTCAAACAGATCGGCATGCTCAAGCTGATGATCGCCCTGACGATGCTGTGCGCCTTCGGCTTTATGGGAGTCAAGGCGGTCGAGTACAACAGCAAGTGGAAACACGGCCTCCTGTGGGCTGGAAAGTACGATCCCCACGATGAAGACCACGCAGCGGCCGAAGCCGGGGCTGCCGGCACGGAGGCGCCGGTTGGAGGTGCCCAGGAAGCGCCTGACTCGGAAGTGGCTGAAGGAAGTCCGTCGGTGCCTCCCGCAGACGCCGAGCGGTCGGCCATCTCACCGGCGGCCGAAGGACCTTCCGGGCTCGCCTCTCCGAGCACCACGGACGAAGATGAACACGAGGTCGCGATAGAACCTGCAAATGCCCAGATCTACTTCTCGATCTACTTCCTCATGACAGGGCTCCACGGCATCCACGTGCTCGGTGGCATTGCGGCATTCGCCTGGCTTTTCGTGTGTGCCCGCCGCGGATTCTTCGACAGCGGGCACTTCACCCGGGTGGACATGGTCGCGCTGTATTGGCACCTGGTCGATCTGATCTGGATCTACCTTTTTCTGCTGCTCTACCTGGTTGATTAGGAGGTCCTGATGAGCGAACACCAGAGCTCCGGCGTGCACATCGCGAGCGTCAAGCTGCTCCTCACCGTCTGGGTCGGCCTCATGTTCGGTACCTGGCTCACCGTATCGGCATCCAACGTCGATCTCGGCTCCCTCAACATCTGGGTCGGTCTCGCCATCGCTACGGGCAAGGCGATGCTTGTCGGGCTGTATTACATGCATCTGCGCTGGGACAAACCTTTCAACGCATTCATCTTTCTCGGTGCTTTCTTCTTTCTCTTCCTGTTCATCGGCATCACCATGATGGACTCCGCCCATTACCAGCCGGCACTCATTCCGGGTTACGCACCAGGCATGGGCGATTGAGGATCGCAGTTGAAAGTTACGAGTTGTGAGTTCACAGTTTTCTCCTGCCCACCCAAGGTGAGGCTGGGCAGGGTGGGCGGGATCTCTCAACTCTCAACTCTCAACTCTTGACTCTGTGCGGAGCGGATTTAGAGATGCAAACGCCTCCAAGCTCGGCGATCGGTTCGACGCCCGTTCCGCCGGCTTCCTTCCGACGGATGGGCATGTGGCTGCTGTTGGCCTCCCTCGGTATGCTGTTCGGATCAGTTCTGGTCGGGTTTCTGATCTTGAGGGCGCGGGCCGAGCATTGGCCGCCACCCGGTGCGCCGTCGCTGCCCGGCGGACTCTGGATCAGTACGGCGTTGTTGCTGATCCTCAGCGTCACCCTGGTGCTCGCCGAGCGCGCGGCCCGCAAGGGTCAGCGGGCCTCTCTCGACAGGATGCTCCTTGTCGCGGTTCTCCTGGCAATGGCGTTCCTCATGGTCCAGGTGTCGAACTGGATGCGGATGGCGGCGAGCAGCGTTCTTCCGGACGAGAACCTGCTGGTCTGGTTCTTCTACGTCCTGACCATCCTCCACGCAGCACACGTGGTGTTTGGCCTGATCCCGCTGGTTGTCGTGTCGGTCCGAGCCCGAGCCGGTCGCTACAACGAAGAGGAGCACGAGAGCATCCACCTGGTGGGGATGTACTGGCACTTCTTGTTTGCCACCTGGATCGCAATTCTCTTAGTTTTGCGTATTTAGTTTTGAGGTTCGAGTCAGCCCCCGCCCCCCATGCTTTGTCGCCGAAGGGTGGGTGGGAACTCAAAACTCAAAACTCAGAACTCAAAATTCGCGATGTAGCGTTTGATCGCTTCGTACTGGCTTCGTCCGTCGAGGCCCGCCTCTTCCAGTACCCGGTGGCCGGGTCCGCTGCCCAGATAGCGGCCCTTCATGAAGGGATGGAGGGTAGCGGCTCGGCCCCTCTCCGAAATGATCCACCGATACATTGTCGGCAGGGTGAAGCCGGTGATGCCCATAGCAGATCGGGCTCGACTTTCCGGATAGACAGCGTTTCTTGCCTCGATTGGCAGAAGGTCAAAAAGCTCGGGCGATGCGACGTAGAAGACATCGAGGTCGATGCCGTCGCTTTCAAGCAGGGGCAACGCGTCCTCGATGAAAGCGTAGGTCACTTCGGAACCCTGGAGGACAACGGTTCCGGCTGAGCCGTTGGCGGATCGGCGCAGCTGGTACAACCCCTGGCGGGCGGCATTCGGGGGAGCAAGGCCGAGCGCCGCGCGATCGACCACGGTCTCCGAGGGCCGGGTAACGACGGGGGCGATCACGGCCGGACAACGGCGGAGGGCCTCGCTCACCAGATGCCACACCTCCTGCGGGTCCCACGGCGTGAGACTGATCGCGGCGCCTGCTGGAAAATTCTCCTGCACGAGCTGGAGCGCCTGGGGGTCGGCATGGGTCGGCCCATCCTCGCCGGTCTTCAGACCGGCGTGGGCCAACACGAGGAAAAACGGCCGGTAAGGGCCGGGAGCGATTTCCTGCCGAGCCTGGTTGCCGATCGCGTGCAGGCGCGAGGCGATATGACCAAGCGGTGCCATGAAGGCGCCGTAGGACGATCCGACGCCGATGTGGCGTCCGAAGCTCGACAATCCGGTCATCACGCCGGTGATGGCGTCTTCACAGATACCGCCGATCGACATCAGCCGAGAATCCGGGTTGCTCCGGGCGTTCCAAAACCCTTCGGCGAATCCCTTGCCGCCAGTCGCGACGCTGGTGGAACCGAGCAGATCGGCGGCGGCCAGCAAGAATGCTCCGCCGCTGACCCGGTTGAGGTGGTCGAACACGTTCCCGAGCTCCGCTCGGAGTGTTGTCGCGGCTCCGGGCTCGAGCCGGAGTGGTGCCGGCATCTCCTCAGTGCCGACTGCCTCGAAAACCGCTTCCAACCGGGGGGCCAGAGTGCGAGGTTTTCGCTGCCTCGCGGCAAGTCGTTCGCGCGCAGACCGCAATCGATCTGCGAGAACCTCGACCATATCGGTACGGGCCTCGATCGCTTCGCGAATCGCGCCAAGGGCCTGCCAGTGGCATCTCTCGACCACCGCCAGGTCATTGCCCCGGCCGCACGGCGGTTCGTTCTGGTCGCAGCGCGGAATCTCGAGCCCGACCAGCGATTCGAACGGCGCCAACGCGTGGTAGAAGTCGGCCGAACACAGACTGTGGCCGGCACCGTGGGAGGCCTTGCCTTCGATACCATAGCGCCAGCCTTTGGTGGTGCGGTAGACGATCATCGTCGGCTGGCCGTTGTCGAGCTCCAGGGTTCTTCGTTGTGCGGTGGCGATCTGTTGGAAGTCGGTGCCGTCGTCGACCGAAATGACGTTCCAGTCGTTGAGGTAAGCGAGCTCCCGGGGAGTCCACTGAACGTATTCTCCCGGGACCACGCCTTCGCGACAGACGCGATTGCTGTCGATCGACGCCTGGTTCCAGTCGAGGTGCATGATCGCGTTGCCGAGGGAGGCGGTGCCGGCGGCCGCCAACGCCTCCATCGATCGGCCGGTTGTGAGACCGCCCTCGCCCTCGATGATGTGAACCCTCGGAGGATCATCGCCGAAGTAGTCCGCTCCCCCAACGGCCAGACCGAGGGAGGAGGGAACCCCGACGCCGGAAACACCGGTGGCGAGCTTTACGAACGGCGTTGCAGGTGTCGGATGACCGTCCAGAGGCTTGGCGTTCATGGTGCGAAACAGCGGGGTGTCGGTCACCGGGTTGCGCCGGAAGCCGAGGAGATCCTCGAGCCTGAGCTTGAGGTTGGGTTCTCTTGGGAGCAGCTCGGGGCAACCGATTCGGGCGACCTCGTTGCGAAGTGCCCACATCGCGTAGAGGCCGAGGGCCTTGTGGCCGGCTGCGTACGACATGACGTCGGCATCCAGCCTCTCGGGGGCCGACAGGTCATAGTCCATCGCATCGAAGAGTGCACAGGCGACGAACCGTCCGGACGAGACCGAACCTCCCGGATGCCCCGAGGTCGGGACGTAATTGAACATCAAGGCGCACAGCGAGCGATAGATGAGGTCGAAATCCGTGAACGCGGCGAGCTCTGCGTCGGTCAGGGGATGCGGCGTCGGGGCCAGCGCGCCACCGATGTCGACGGTGATTGCACGACGGTTACCCAGTTCGAGAGCCATAGTGCCTCCGATTTAGCGTCGCCATTATCTCTGCGCGTTTCCGCGTCGACAATCATTATTGGCCTCTCGCCTCCGGCAGGCGGGTCGCCGCCCTGGGTGCGCCCTACGCGCCGGTCTGGTCAATTTCGTCGCAGCGAGGCGACGACGGCCGGAATCGCTGCCAACGAAAGGAGCCCGAGCCCGAGTGCGGTGGCCGTCAGGCCCGCCCACGGCAGGGCGAAGATGCCGATCATCACAGCTCCCAGCGCGGCGCCAGCCTCGTCGGCGGCGAACGCGACCCCAGCGCCTCGCCGGACATGTCCGGCTCCGAGGGCGGTCAGACCCGGGAAGGCCGCCCCGGTGAGGGCACCGCCAGCGGCCAGCAGCAACGGAACCGCAACAAGTGGAAATCCGATGGCGATGCCGGAGGCGAGCAGGAGCGATTCGAGGATGCTGGATGCGAGCAGGGGAGGGAGGTGTTTTGCGGGCTCATTCCATCGGCAGGCGACGGTGGCCCCGGCCGCGAGCCCGGCCATGAACGTCGCCGTGAGGGCGCCGATCTCAGAGTAGACCGAGCCGCGTGTCGCCTGCCAGGTCGCAACCAGGAGCAACCACCAACCCATCGATACCAGACCGACGACGGACGCGGTGGCCACCACCGGCGGACGTCGCGACAACGAGGTCGATAGAAGTCCGAGCACGGCGATCCCGAGGATGACCGCCAATGGCCACGCGCCACGTCTCTCTGCCTCCAACACAGCATTGAGGAGTGGCGGGCGCGAACGTGATTCGTGAAGACCTCCGGCCAGGAGCACGGCTCGTGGGTGACGGACGGTGTTCAACGGGGCCGATGCTGCAAGAGATTCACGAACCGAGTCAGCGCGGTTGCGATCGGTCAGTAGCGGAATCATTTCCGGCGGCAGCATCGAGCTCTCGAGGCCTCGATTGCGAAGCCGCCGGGTCAGCGTATCTGCGCCGAGGTCGATTTGCGCATCGTGACCGCCCGCGACGAGCAGGATCTCCTCACCGGGGATGACATCAACCACCGGAAAGACCTCGCGCACGGTCGCCGAGAGCGTCTCGAGCAATCGTCCGGCGGTTCCGCCGAGATAGGTGTCGGCGACCACGATCCGCATCACGAGAACCCCGTCCGGACTCATGGCGGCGCGGCAGCTGCGCAGGAACTCGAGCGTTCGGGTTCGATTGCGGCGAAGTGTCGTCGGGTTGCCGTCGGCCAGGATAACGAGATCCCACGGACCGGACTCGGTGATCGCCCGCAGCGGGTCCGAGCTCAAGGGTTGAACCTGCGGTTGGGCGAGCGCAGAGGTCACCCCGCTTCCGTACCACTCCGGGAGCGAGCGGAGGAGAACGGGGTCCTCCTCGACAATGACCAGGCGTTCGACCGGGTGGCGAGACATCGCTTCGACGGAGCCGTCGACCGCACAGCCCACAGCAATCACATTTTGCGGATCCGGATGGAGGAGCATCATCAGGTGGGCCTTCGGCAACACCTGGTACGGGTCGGGATAGGAGGCGACGAGTTGTCCGTCGGCGAAGACCACGGTCGGCGGACCGACACTCACCTCCAGCCGTTGCAGCCGTGTCTCGCGCCAATCGCTCAATTCTCCGGGATTGCCGGACCACCGCCAGCCGGCTCGAGCCAGAGCATCGGCTGCGACTGGTGCGACGGCGATCCCGGCGATTCCCACGATCACGGCGAGAGTGCGGGATCGCCACCAGAGACTCGCCGCGAGCACGAGAGCCAGAGTGGTACACAGGGCAGCGGCCGAGCCGAGCCGCATGAGAATCAGGCTGACGGCACAGCCTCCGGCGAGCGCACCCACGGCTTCAATCGCATAGGCTCTGCCGCCGCCTGATGAGCCGAGGGCCCCGGCGAGAATCGGGAAGGCGACGCCGCCCGCGAGCGCCGTCGGAACGACGGCCGCGACCCATAGCCAGATTGCGCTCGCGGTCGTGAGCACCTCTCCGGACGTGGCACCAATCAAGGCCGGTGCAGCGCGAAAGAGCACGACGGCGCTGCCGGCAAGAACGAGAGTGGTCACAGGCATCCATGTCGCTAGTCGCGTCGACCCGAATCGGATTCCGATCCGCGAACCAATGCCCATCCCGATGAGCCACAACCCCATGACCGTGCCCCAGGCCATCTCCGAGCCGCCCATTGTGGCCATCGCCTCGCGCAGAAGAAGAGCCTGGGCGACGACTGTCGAAACGCCCAACAGGAACACTGCCGTCTTCGGTTCTGCGGTGCCAGCTTGCAGGGTCACGAAGCTATTATCGCGCAAGCTGGGGCGTCAATTCTCAAGCATGAATTTTGAGTTTTGAATTACCACCCACCTCCCAGCTATCAGGAGGTCGGCGGGTGGAAATTCAAAATTCAAACTTGAGAATTCAAAATTCTGCTAGGCGAGCTCTTCCAGCACCGCGAGGAGGTGCTTGTAGAACTTCTGCACCGAGGAGATCTGCACGCGTTCCTCGGGCGAATGGGCGTTCTCGATCTGTGGCCCGATGGAAACCACATCCATCCCCGGGACCTTTTCGATCAGCAGCCCGCATTCAAGGCCGGCGTGGATCGCCTTGAGCTCGGCCTTCGATCCGAAGAGGCGTTCGTAGACCTCGGCCGTCTTCTTCACGATCGGAGAGTCGGGATTCGGCTTCCACCCGGGGTAGGCGTCGTCGACGTGGACCGAGGCGCCCGCTTGGCGGCAGATGGAATCCACCTGGCTCCGTACCGCGTACAGCGCGGGCATGATCGAGGATCGGTAGGAGACCGTGATCTCCGTATGGTCGCCCTTGTTGCTGACCACTGCGAGATTGTTGGAGGTTTCGACCAGCCCGTCGACGTCCCGCGACATCGTCAGCACGCCGTGCGGCATGCCGTCGAGAACCCGGAGCAACCGGTCACGGGCGTGCACGTTCATCGGTTGGCGCAATTCGTCGCTGTCGTCAATCTCCTCCACCGCGACCGCGAGATCCGGGTCCGACCCTTCGAACTCTTCCCTGAAGTCCTCGATGCACTTCTCGGCCACCTCTTTGAAGGTCTCGACCTGACCCTTCTCGACCCTGCACAGAACGAATGCTTCACGGGGAATGGCGTTGTGCTTGGAGCCCCCGTCGATGCTGACCAGATCGACCTCGACGCCGCCGGCCATCGCCGAGAGCAGTACCCGTGTGGCGAGCTTGATGGAGTTACCCCGGTTCTCGATGATGTTGAGACCCGAGTGGCCACCGCGAAGCCCGGTCACCGAGACTTTGAGAGGAACAGAGTCCAGCAGAGCCGTCCGCCGGGCTGTCTTGATCGTCGCTATCGAGTCCGCACCGCCGGCGCACCCTATGTAAATCGCACCGTCCTCCTCGGTGTCGAGGTTGAGCATGATGCGGCCGGTCACGATCGACGGGTCGAGATCCTTGGCACCGGTGAGGCCCGTTTCCTCGTCTACCGTGCAGAGGAGCTCCAGCGGCCCGTGAATCGCGTCCGGGTCATCCGCTACGGCCATGCCTGCGGCCAGTCCAATGCCGTTGTCGGCGCCGAGGGTCGTGCCCCTGGCTTGCACCCAGTCTCCGTCCACCTCGACCTCGATGCCCTGGGTCATGAAGTCGTGATCGACGTCGGAGTTCTTTTCACAGACCATGTCGAGATGTCCCTGGAGAATGATTGTGTCGGCGTTCTCGTGGCCCGGGGTAGCTGGGACCTGGATGGTCAGCGAACCAGCAGCATCCTGCACGACCTCGAAGCCTCGGTCGGCGGCCCAGCTCTTGACGCCCTCGATGATTTTCTCCTCGTGTTTCGATGGGCGGGGAATCTGGCGGATCGTGTCGAAGTGTTGCCACAGAAGCTTCGGTTCGAGGGATTCCAGGGGACTGCTCATGACGGACCTCCATTTGATCGGGTGGTGCCGGCGATACCAGCCCCGGCATGATACAGGATCTCGATAGCAGATGCTGGATGCTCGATCCACCACCGGATGCTGGATCCCAGTTACTGGATACTCGATCCGCCCACCCACCCCTCAAAAATTCAGCGAGACCCTATCCAGCATCCAGCATCCAGCATCTGGCCACGGATCGGGGTCGGATCAGAGCAAATGCTCGACGATTTCGACCGCGGTGAGGGCGCCGATTCGCAGTGCGTCGGCCATGCAGGTGAGCGCGAGCTGGGTGCCGTCTGCCGAGATCACAGGCGGTGAGACGATCACCTGCTCGCGATCCGGAACCGAATCCAGGCTCAGCGGCAGCGATTCGATCACCAGCGCATCCGCTTGCTCCAGAGCATCGCGAACGTCGTCCGGCTCGACCGGATGGTCGAAGCTCAGGCCGAGGTGAGCGAGGTGGCCGTGGAAGCAGCCCGCAAGCGTGCGGGTAACCGCCAGCGGGAATTCGGGCAGGAGCAGAGACGCGTCCTCCTGGATTTCGTCGGCAGTGATTTCGACGGCGCTGAATGCGAGCACATGGCCGTGAATCCGTTCCTCGACCTCGGCACCCTGGACTCTCTGAGCGGCCTGCCGGGCGAGAATCTCCACCGCGTCTTTGCCGTAGGCCGACGCGGGATCGACGACGGCCAGCGACCCTCGCAGGTTCGAAAAATGGGCCAGGACCTCAACCATTCTCGAGCACGCGAAAAGAGCCCAATGGGCTACTCTCAGGCGTCTCGTGCCGGAATCGACTTCTCCGACCGATGGATTGGTATGATCGCGAAGCTCATCGAAACCGGTGAGGTCGACCAGAGCCGAATCCGGGTGAATTTCAAGATGCGTGAGCAGGTGGTCGTGGCGCGAAGACCAGCCGTCGGATGCGACGATCACGACATCGATGTGGGCGAGGCTTTCGGCATCTCCCAACGGCGGCACGAGCGCGGATCCCCCGGCAAAATCCACGATCTGGTGCTCTTCGTCGACGTCCGTATGACGGTACTCCCACCCGCCGATGATTCCCTCGAGCCGATCGGCACAGGCAAGGAGTTCGCGACCCTTCAGGGTGAGGGGGTCAACGATCAGAGCTGTCGATGGCATCGGTTTCGCCTCCCGTAGAGGGCCTCGGAGATTCGACGGTGGAGGGTCGACGCCGAATTTTTCCCGTGAGCACCTTGACCGGCGCGGAAAGTACGTAAAAGGCGGCAAAGACTGACAGGAAGTGAGGCGTCAAGGTGATCAGAGAAAAAACCAGTGCGATGAGGAACAGGGCCGGGGCGGGCCACTTCCGTCTCAGATCGAGCTGCTTGCCGGACGTGTACGGAAGGTTCGACACCATCAGCAGAGACAAGCTGAGAACGAAGGCTACGACCACGGGAATGAACCATGGCTGGGTAACTGGAGTCGGTGACGTCAGGACAAGCATGGAGATCGAACCAGCGCCAGCGGGGATGGGCAGGCCGATGAAGTCGAGCGACTCG
Source organism: Acidobacteriota bacterium (assembly GCA_022340665.1). Lineage (NCBI taxonomy): Bacteria > Pseudomonadati > Acidobacteriota > Acidobacteriota bacterium. Next base: position 13,559 of record JAJDNM010000058.1, read on the forward strand.
GGGTGTTGGCTGGAGAAGCGTGCGAGACGAATCGACCCGGCCACGAGAAAGAGGAAGGCGACCGCCATACCAACTCTGGGAACCTCCCAGAGACCCCATTGGTACGCGAGGAGAGCCGGCGCTACGCCAAATGAGGTGACATCTGCCAGCGAGTCGAATTCCTCTCCAAATTGGCTCACCGTACCTGTCAGGCGCGCGATTCGACCGTCGAGGATGTCGGCGAAGATCGCGATCAGGATCAGGATCGAGGCTCGCTCGAAGTGCCCCCTGGAAGACTCCACGATCGAGAGAAAGCCGCAGAACATGTTTGCCACGGTAAAGAGGGAGGGAAGCAGGTAAAATCCTCGCCTCTTGCTGTTCACGGCCTTTCGGCGCTTGATTCGCGGCATTCTCACGACTCGCGGTCTCCGGCGAATGATGCGATCGGCGATTCGCCTGCACGAACGTGATCGCCCTGATTGACTAGGACAGCGGCATCATCTGGTAGAAAAACGTCCACCCGGGAACCATAGCGGATCAAACCGATTCGGTCACCCCGGCGCACCGAGTCGCCCGGGGTGTGGTCGAAGACGATACGCCGAGCGATCAGGCCCGCAATCTGCTTGAGGGCGATCCGACCGGCCGGGCCATCCCAGACCGAAAGATTTTGCTCGTTCTCGAGCGACGCCTTGTCCTTGAAGGCCGAGAACTTCCGCCCTCGGTTGTAGCTGTACTCGATCAGCTCCCCGTCGATCGACGCACGATTAACGTGGACGTTGAATACTGACATGAAGATACTGACCTGCTTCGGAAGCCCGAGCCGCTCCATTTCAGGCGGGGCAGGACACACCTTGATGACCTTTCCATCGGCTGGTGCGCACGCGGTGGCGGGTCCGAAGGGACAGCTACGACTCGGGTTGCGGAAGAAAAAAAGAGCGAACACTCCAGCGGCGGCCAGCGGAATGCCAACAATCGGGAGCCCCGCGATCCAGATGACGGCGCCGGCAAACAGCGGAATCACGACGAAGGGCCAGCCCTCCGGGGCAATCATCGGTGTCCTCGCCCTGACTGGCTTCTCAGGAAGCCGTCCTGCGGAGGCGCTCCATCTCGTCCTTGAGGTGCAGCTTGAGCTTTTTCAGTTGTTTCTGTTCCAACTCCTCTTCAGGCGTCAACCAGGTCTTTCTCTGCAACTCCTCGAGCCGGCGCTCGTGGTTCTGGTGCTGGAGTTGGAGCTCTTCCATCGTGGGAGAATTTTGCTCGACCTGCTCCTGATTTGGGCCCATGCCGATCCTCCTTTGGGAGTGAGGTACGGTGCTTATCGTATCACTAGCGCAACCACGGCTCAAACGTGTGCATTCCGTTAATGAACGGCGCCTGATCACACTGCCTGATCAGGTTTGTCCGGTGGTTGGCCAATTTCAGTAGTACGGTCGATAACCCAGGTCTTGATCCTCGATCGCGCCCTTTTGCCGGAGTTCATCGATGCCCACAACAGCATCGGTGCGGGTCGTGAAGGTCATCTCATGTTGGCGGCTCATGATCAGGGCCTGTTTCGGGCAGGCGTCGACGCAGAAACCGCAGAACACACAACGTAGGAGGTCAATTTCGAAAGTGACCGCGCGCTTCTCCCACTCGACCGTTGCCTCGGGGTCCTCCTCGGCTACGATCGAGATGCAATCGGCTGGGCACGCCGTTTCGCACATGTAGCAGGCGACGCAGCGAAGCGAGCCGTCTTCCCTGACCGTCAGGATATGGCGGCCACGCATTCTCTCCGAGTAATCCCGCTTTTCCTCTGGATATTGAATCGTTGCCACGTCTCGATGACCGAAAAGGTTCCTCAGGAAATGGCGCAGCGTCACGCCCAGACCTTTGAGGATCGGCCCCAGGTAGATCCACTCGCCGAAGCCCTTCTGCGGTCGATCGACGTTGATCGTCGTCACCGGCCTCATCGATCGAGCTCCCCGGCAATGATGTTGAGGCTCGAGAGGATGGCGATCGCGTCCGGAACCAGGTGCCCCTCGAGCATGTGGGGATAGGCCTGGAAGATCGCGAAGCACGGCGGACGTACCTTGATGCGGTAGGGCTTGCCCGTTCCGTCGGAAACCAGATAGTAACCGAGTTCACCGTTGGCTCCCTCGGTCGCCGAGTAGCAGGCTCCTTCAGGAACCTTGATTCCCTCGTAGATCAGTTTGAAATGCCAGATGAGGGACTCCATCTCGGAATAGACCCGGGATTTCGGTGGCAGAGCGACCCGATGGTTGTCGGTAATGACCGGCCCATCCGGCAGGTTGTCGATCGCCTGTTCGATGATTCGCAGGCTTTGCCGCATCTCCTCGAGTCGCACCAGATATCGTCCGTAGCTGTCACCGGTGGTGGCGATCGGAATGTCGAATTCGTAATCCTCGTATCCGAGGTATGGATTGACGCGGCGCAGGTCGTAGGGTACGCCGCATGCACGGAGGCACGGGCCGGTCCAACCCCACCCGATTGCCTCCTCGGCCGACAGCGCACCGATGCCTTCGGTGCGGCCGCGGAAGATCCGATTGGTGGTGACCAGCCTGTCGACATCGTCGATGAACTTCGGGATGCGGCCCAGCAGATATCTGACCTGCTCCTCGAAGTCTGTCGGCACCTCGTGTGCCAGGCCGCCGATGCGCGCATAGGAAACGGTGAGCCGTCCGCCGGCGCACGATTCGAGCAGCGAGTAGATCTCCTCTCGCGGCTGGAAGAAATACCAGAAGTTGGTGAGGGCACCGACGTCGACCAGGGTGGCGCCAAGACACACGGCGTGGTCCATGAGCCGGGAGAACTCGGACAGGATCACCCGCACGACCTGGGCGCGAGGGGGAGCCTCGATGCCGAGCATCTTCTCGACACCGAGTGCATAGCCGACCCCGTTGATCATGCTCGAACAATAGTTGAGGCGGTCCGTGTAGGGGATCACCTCGGGCCAGCCGTGGGTTTCGGACATCTTCTCGAAGCAACGGTGAAGGTAACCGATTTCGCATTCGGCTCGTGTGATGAGTTCTCCGTCCAGGCGAGCAACGATTCGGAGGGTGCCGTGGGTTGCCGGGTGGGAGGGCCCGATATTGATGACCTGGGATTCGAACTCACCATCGCCGCCGTGATCTTCGCCGGCCCACTCCGGGACAAAGGTCTCCGCTTCGGTCAGAACCCAGCGTTTCTCGGGGTCGTAGTCCTTGCGCAGCGCGTGGCCCTGGAAGGCCTCGTGGGTGAGGATACGTCGAAGGTTGGGATGCCCGTCGAAGCGGATCCCCATCAGGTCCCAGGCTTCGCGCTCGAACCAATCGGCCGCCTTCCAGATTCCGAAGGCTGTCGGAACACGCGAATCGTCCTCACCGACCGGCACGCGAACGCGAAATCGGTGGTTTTTCGCCACGCTCGTCAGGTGGTAGACCACCTCGAAACGGTGTTCCCGGTCGGGGTAATCGACACCGCAGATATCGAGCAGAAGATCGCAGTCGAGCTCCGGATGATCGTGAAGGGCGCGAAGCACCTCTATCAGCCGACTCCGATCTGCGGTGATCTCCGTAAGACCGTCCGCCGCCACCGCGACCTCGAGACCTCGTCCGTCTGGAAGGAGCGCAGCAAAATCGATCGGTTGTGAGGTGTCAGGACTTGAGGCGGTCATATTGGGTTTCTCCGCTTTGAATCAGCTCCTGGAGTTTCAGGATTCCCTCCATCAACGCCTCCGGCGTCGGCGGGCATCCGGGTACGTAGACGTCGACCGGGATGAACTCGTCGACACCCTGGACCACGTGATACGCCCGATAAAACCCGCCAGTGCACGCGCAGGCTCCCATCGAGATGACGTACTTCGGTTCTGCCATCTGGTCGTAGATACGTTTCACGACCGGCGCCATTTTGTCGGTGATGGTTCCTGCGACGATCATCATGTCGGACTGGCGGGGTGAAAAACGGACGACCTCAGCTCCAAAACGCGCGAGATCGTAATGCGAGGATACCGTCGACATGAACTCGATCGCGCAGCAGGCGGTGCCAAACGGCAGGGGCCACAGGCTGTTCTTGCGCGCCCAAGCGAGCATCGCGTCGAGCCGTGTCGTGAGCAGCGCGGAGCTGCCGTCAGGTTGGCGCATGCATCCTCCCTGGTGCGTGCGAGGTAGAAGTCGCGCCCGCATTATACAGGCGCCGCTGCCCGTTGAGTGGCCCTCATCAGACCTCCTGTTGAAAGCGGAAAGTCTTGCATTGCGGACCTTTGCGTGATAATTTTTTAGAGTGTGACCGGTGCGCGCGAGAGGTGCAGCCGGCGACGATGGGATGAGATCGGGATCGGGCGGCAGCGATTTTGGGCGCAAAAGAGCAAGGAGATCTGGATGGAGAAGCGACTGTTTGTTGGCAACCTTCCCTACAGCGTCGGAGACAGTGAGCTCGAGTCCGTCTTCGCGAACCACGGCAACGTGGTGGGCGCGATCGTCATCCGCGACCACGAGTCGGGTCGCTCCCGCGGCTTCGGTTTCGTGGAGATGGAGACCGAGGAAATGGCCGAGAATGCCGTTGGAGCGATGGACGGGTTCGAGCTGGAAGGGCGGCGCCTGCGAGTGAACGAGGCGCAACCGAAAAACAACGGTCAGCAGCGGCGCTCCGACTTCGGAGAGCGCTGGTAGCTCAGGAGGGCGCGAACGAAAAAGCCCCGCGAGTGCGGGGCTTTTTCACGTCGAGGCGGTTCGAGCGATTCAACGAGGATGGATCTCCTTGCCTGCATTATTCACGAGGTCTCGTCACGAGGGCGGCGAGGTGTGGTACCCAGTGGGGTTTGCGACCCAAGGGGCGCGGAAGCGTACTCGACAGTACGTTGAGCACCCCGAGGCGAGCAAACGCCGCTGGGTATCGTATATCGCCGGCCGCAGTAGAGACTTCATGAATAATGCAGGCTAAAAATTGAACGACAGACCGCCGGCCGCTTGTGCACCGGAGAGATCGATGGTGCCGAACCCCGCGAAATCCTTGTTCAGCTCATCGTCCGCCCATCGGTAACGACCCTCGAAGAAGAAGCTCCAGCGATGCGATAAACGGATGTCCACCCCGGCGAGAGCAAAGAGTTCCCAGGTGTTGCCGTCGGCCAGGTATGAGGCGTAGATCACCGGCAATTCCGGGTCCCCGAAATCGATAAACGAGCCCTCCTCGCGGAGCTCCCACCACAGGAGCCCGCCGCCGCCGCCGAGGTAGGGCCGTAAGGAACCACGCCCAAAGCGAACGATGTAGGCAGCGGTGAGGTCAACGAGGTCGAGTGTGGTCGCGTGGCCGATATCTCTGCCGTCGGCGTCGGTCCAGTCCAGGTAGGACTGGGTGGTGCGGCCGTCATAGCCGCTGACGCCGAAGAGGAGTCCGGCGTTGCGCGATGTGAACCAGAGGTAGTCGGCTCCGAACACCAGATCTTCGAAATCCGACGCCGAGCCGGTGAATACATCGAAGCTCTCGTCCCAGTATTGTGAGTCGCCTTCCGGTTCGAAAATTCCCAGATAGAAGCGCCAGGAGCCGAAATCGCCCGGCTGCCAGTTTCCCTGCGCTTCGACGCCTGCCGCCCACAGGCTGGCGAGGGCTATGGTGAACACGACGACGAGATTTTTCTTTTGGAGCATCTGACCTCCCTCTGTCCGAAAATTCTCTCGTTTCGGACACTGTACCCTGACTTGTAGCAACTTCGATGCCATCCAAAGAACGTCCGATTCAAGGAGAGGAACGAAAGCGCCGTCCTCAAGTTGTCCGGATCGGGTCTCGGAGTGTACTCGGGAGGAGACACATCTGGTTGAATTCGGAATGAGGAATGAGGAATTCCGCCCGCCCACGCCTGGCAGGGGAGCATGGGAGACCGGTTCCCTGTCACGTTCTCCCTTTTCCCCCCTGCACCGTTTCCCGGTAGCATGGCGGTCGGAGGTCCCATGATCACCCGTATGATCCACGGTGAGATCCACGAATTGCGGCTGGCCCGACCCCCGGTCAACGCCCTTTCCCCCGATCTCCTGCAGATGCTCGCGGCCGAAGTGCGGTGCTCTCCGGACCGGGGTGCGCGCGCACTGGTCCTCTCCGGCGGCGAAGGGATCTTTTCCGGCGGGCTCGACGTACCGGTACTGATGGAGCTCGACCGGGATGGTTTCGCGCGTGCCCTGGAGCATTTCTTCGACGCCATCGAAGCTTTGGTGGCATCGGCGATCCCGGTGGCGGCGGCAATCACCGGGCACAGTCCCGCGGGGGGTGCGGTTCTCGCCCTGAGCTGCGATTGGAGGGTGATGGCGGAGGGCGGTTTCACCATCGGTCTCAACGAGGTGAGGATCGGCATCCCGGTCCCGGAGCTGGTGGCGGATCTGGCAATCCGCGTGGCGGGTGCTCGTGTCGGTGAGAGGCTGTGTGTTTCAGGCCAGCTGTTGAGCCCGGATGAGGCACTCGAGGTTGGGTTCGTGGATGCGCTCGCGCCTGCCGGAGAGGTGGTAGCGGCTGCGGGTCAATGGTGTGAGCAGATCATCGAAGTACCGGAGCACGCCTTGGCGGCAACCAGGTCGGTTGTGCGCCGCGATCTAATCGAGAAGATCCGCAGGCATCGAGTGGACGACGCCCGCTACCTGACCGACATGTGGTTTCAGCCCGAGCTCAGAGGCGCGATGCAGAAGCTTGTAGCGCAACTCAAAAAAGGCATGAGTGCGAAGGCCGAAAACTCCGTTGACGGATGAATAAGGAGAAGAGGGTCGGATGGGCGGAGGACTCGCGTCGTCACCACGATCTCCTTTTCCCCTTGGCCCCTCGGGCGGTTGGGCTGAATTCAATACTCCCGACCCCTTTCCCCGGCTACCGTGAATTGTTCGACTCGGATACAATGACCGCGCCTTTCGCCTAGCCCGCATTATTCATGAGGATTCGTGGCGAAAGGCGGGAGGCGCAAGCATGGCGGCGGTCTCGAAAGATGACCGAGCGGAGGCGTACTCGCCGTACGTCGAGCGAGGGAATCGAGAAAGCGCCGCCGCGCGCGGTGAATCGCGCCTTGCATCAGAAGCGTCATGAATGATGCGGGCTGGGAGGACCAGCGTGAAGATTCCGTCGCTCGTCTTGAAGCAGCTCTACACTCACGGCAGTCTCGAGAACACGCCGGAGGGCGTGGTTTTCGGCCTCAAGAATCGACTCAGTGACGCGGTCGTGACCGCGATTGAAGAAGTTGCGGTTGATGGTGCGTCGGTACCGCTCGACTCCCTGCAGTTCACTCTCGGCGACTCGATCATCTCGCCTTCGGAGGTGACCGTAGACAACCCGATCGACTTTCCTCTCGCCAAGATCATGGCTGTCGGATGGAAAGGAAAGACCCTGGAGGTCGGTAAACACAAAGTCGCCATCCGCTTCAACTCGACACCGTTCGGCAGGCTCGCGTTTTCGGTCGAGGATTCGATCCGGGAGAAGAAAGAAGAACGGATCAAGGTGCCGTACGACCGCGAGGACGACTACAGCAGCGAGATCATCGAGCGGCGACAGGGTTTTGCCCGGTCCCTCTCCGGGGTGAACCTCGAGCACGTCTCGAAGTACTCCTTCGACCCGGGTGTCACCCGCGGCAACGTCGAGAGCTTCCTCGGCGTCGCCCAGGTGCCGATTGGCCTGGCGGGTCCCATCAAGGTCAACGGGGAGCACGCGCAGGGTGAGTTCCTGGTTCCGCTGGCCACGACCGAGGGGACGCTGGTGGCGTCGTATAACCGGGGCATCAAGGTCATCAACCTGTCGGGCGGTGTGACCTGTACGGTGTCGGACGATCGTATGCAACGTGCGCCGGTTTTCGTGTTTTCATCGGCTCGGGAGGCGCGGGAGTTTCGCACCTGGGTCCACGACCATATGGACGAGATCGCCCGTGTGGCCGAAGCGACCTCGAGTGTTGCCAAGCTCCTGGACATCGACATTTTCCTCGCCAGCCGTTTTGCCTATCTCCGTTTCAACTACTCGACCGGGGATGCGGCGGGCCAGAACATGGTCGGCCGAGCGACCTTCGCCGCCTGCTCGTGGATGCTGGATACGCTGGACAACGTAGAGCGCTTCTACCTCGAATCGAACCTTGCGACTGACAAAAAACACTCGCAGATCAACATCATGCGTACGCGGGGCAAACGTGTCATCGCCGAAGCCGTGGTCAGCCGCGACGTGCTCGTGCAGCACATGCGGGTGGAGCCGGAAAGCCTTCAGTACCATTCACAGATCTCGAACGTCGGCTCGTTTCTCTCGGGCGCCAACAACAACGGCGCTCACTCGCCGAACGGAATCACGGCAATGTTCATCGCGACGGGGCAGGACGTCGCGAACGTCGCCGAGTCATCCTCGGGCATTCTGTATACGGAACTCAGACCGGACGGCGATCTCTACATGTCTCTCACCATCCCGTCGCTGATCGTTGCGACGTTCGGCGGTGGCACCGGCCTTCCCACCCAACGCGAGTGCCTCGAATTGATGGACTGTGTCGGTAAGGGCAAGGTCAACAAGCTGGCGGAGATCATTGCCGGAGTTGCTTTGGCGGGAGAGATCTCGCTCGGCTCGGCCATTTCCTCGCTCGACTGGGTGTCGAGCCACGAGAAATACGGCCGCAATCGGTGATGGAATCTCCGGAGCTTCGATGACCGAGGACGCGCCGCTGCAGAAACCCCCTCCCAGAGAGGCGAGATCGCAGAAGACGAGACGCCGCACGAGACGTCGCGCCTACGTCAACATTCCGGGTCTCGCAAGGCGGGGCAGGTCCACTCTGCGGCAGGTGATCGCCCTCCTTTTCGGCGGGTTTGTGTCTTCGGTGGAGGTCAGCCGGAGACGTGGAGGGCGCGGAATCCTGTTCCGGCTGAGGGCCATGGCTGCGTGGGTGGTTCGCCTCTTCCTGAACAAGGAAATCGCCAGTCAGCCGTTTCCGGTTCAGCTCCGCATGCGGCTCGAGATCCTCGGCCCGACCTACGTCAAGCTGGGTCAGATCCTGAGCCTTCGCCAGGACGTCCTCCCTGATATCGTCACCTCGGAGCTGCGGAATCTGCTCTCGGACCTCCCCCCGGTTTCTTACGAGGAGATACGCACAGTAGTCGAATCCGACCTCGGCCGGCCCGTCGAGGAGATCTTCGCCGAGGTGGACCCGGTGCCTCTCGGCTCGGCTTCGATCGCCCAGAGCCATTGGGCGCGCCTGGCAAGTGGTGATCAAGTCATCCTCAAGGTCGTCAAGCCAAATATCCGTGATCTCCTGTATCGCGATGCAACCCTTTTGCGGACCACCGCACGGTTCCTGCAGCTGATCATTCCGCGTTACCAGCCGCGGCGTATTATCGATGAGTTCTGCGATTACACCCTGCGCGAGGTCGAGATGAAGCTCGAGGCGGAAAACGCCGAGACCTTCGCCGATAACTTCTCGGACATGCCGGATGTGGTGTTTCCCCGGATTCACCATGAGTTCTCGGCCAACAACGTCTTGTGCATGGAGTACCTCGCGGGTGACCGCCCAGATGCCGGTTCTGTCACATCCTTGCCGCTCGCCGACCGCCAGCGGTTGATCGACCTCGGCGCCGAGGCGATCATCCGGATGCTCTACCAGGACGGTTTTTTCCACGCCGACCTACACCCAGCCAATTTGCTGGTGCTTCCGGACGTCAAGGTCGGATTCCTCGACCTCGGTATGGTCGGGCATCTCGATCCGGAATTGCGCCACAGCTTGCTCGAGCTGTTCTACGCGATGGTGATGGAGGACTTCGAGGGTGCTGCGCGGCACCTCGCCGCGGTTTCACAGACCGAGTCGCGGTCGGACGTTCCAGGCTTCCGGCGGGCGGTCAAGGAGGTCGCACGAAGGTGGCGCCGGCAGCCGCGCTTCGAGGACTTTTCGCTCGCACTCCTGATCCTCGAGTGCATCCAGCTCGGTGCCCGATATCACCTCTACTTCCCGGTCGAGATGGTACTGATGGTCAAGGCTCTGGTGACCTATGAGGGCGTGGGCTACATGCTCGACCCAGATTTCAGCGTGGCCGAGGTCTCGGAACACCATATCCGGCACATCTTTCGCCAGGAGTACTCGCCGGCGAAATTGGTCAGAGAGGGCCTTCGGGTCGCCCCGGAAATCTTTGACGCAGCCCTCAAGCTGCCACTGCTTGTATCCGAAGGGCTCTCCACGATGGAGGAGCGTACCCGGAGAAGGCCGCAGCGTCCTCTGACCGGCGTGCGGGCGACCCTGTTCGGTGGCGCATGCATGATTGCGGGCGCGATTCTGATCGGGCTTGATGGCCCCTTGATTCTGGCGGTCCTCCTGTTCACGGCTGGCGTGCTGCTCCCGCTGCGCCGAGGCGAGTAGTAGCAATTCAGCAAGCTGGTCGCCGACCAGCTTGCTGAATTGCGGTGCCTTGTTTCCGCCACAATCTGCCCCGAGATTGCCTCATTCCGACATCAGGAGCAGCGATTTCAGAGCCATAAAGGATATGACCGGAGGAACCAACCTGCGAGGGCGGAAGATGGAACAGACCAAGCATCGATCGAACGAAACTCCGAACCACGTTCTGTTCCCGATGGCTGTCGGGGCCCTCTTTATAATGATGCTGGTTGCCGGCGCTTTTCTCGGTTAACCCACATTTTTCTGGAGTCTTCTGCTGCGGTCCGCGATGCACCTCATGTGGCAGTGCTTTCTCGATTCGCTCGCTCGACGTACCACAAGTACGCCTCCGCTCCCTCATCTTTCGAGAGCGCCGCCACCTGTCGGGCCTCGCGTCCCTCGCGACGAATCCTCAGAAAAATGCGGGTTCACCTCGAATTGTGAAAACTCAACTCTCGAAATCGATGACGTATTCCCCGCCGAGAATGAGATCGACCTTCGGTCCGCCTTCGCGCTCGAGAACCACCCTCGCAGCCTCGACTCTTGGCTGGATCTCCGCCAGGTACACGTGATCCTGGTGCATCACCGCCTCCGGCCGAGAGAATGACTCCGGACCGACCTGGCCGCCGAAATGCTCGCTGCGACCGAAGGCGAGGTGAAGGCCGAGCTTCTCGTCCAGGAGAACCTCGCCGATCGGCTCGATACCGAAATCCGCGAGGACGCCGAGCCCGAGCTCCGCGAGGTTGCCCCGGGCAGGTTCGGCGGAAAGCCGGAGCGCTTCGGCCTCCGACAGCGGGCCGGTGCTCGAAATCCGCTGCGCACGGTTGTCATCGATCTCGAACACGACCACCTCGTCACCAAACTGCACAGGCATCGAGCCGGCACTCGATGTCGGCTCACCATCGAGTTCTCCTTCGTAGGGCACGATATACGCTTCACCGGAGGGGAGGTTGCCGGCAGTTCCGGGTTCGGTCAGCAGGCCTCCCGAGGCGTGAGCCGTTCGATGGCGGAGATCGAGGTGCAGCTGGTGCTCGGTCGCACCGTCAACGACAAACAGGAAATCCGCTCCAATGCAATCGTCGAGGAGTTCTTTGAGCAGCCAGACCCGGCGGTTGATCTCCGTGTAGTCGAGGCGGAGGGCGGGTACCATGGCGGATGAAAAACCGGGCATGGTGGCGCCGCGAAAACCCAGACGGGGGGCCATCATCTTGAGCGGAGCAGTAGTGGAAAATTCGGTCGGTGCAATCACCAGCGAGTGGTTGGAGAGGACGCTCTCCATCGGCTCCGCGAGCTGACCGAAAGCATCTTCGACGTGATCCGGGATCGTGTCGTCCGGCCACCGCCAGGCCATCACCGGAAGATCGGCGTTGTTCGAGTGAACGTTCGGGTAGAGGAAGAGAGAGACATCGAGACCGTGGTCGGCGCGCACAGCGACAAGCTCCTGAACCCAGTCAGCGGCGAGAGCTCGCCGCTCGCGCCAGCGGTCGTTGTCCTGTACCTCGTCGTCCGGAAGATCGACGATCACTGCCAGTGCCGTGTCTTCCGGGCGAGGCTCGAAGACGCGTTGGACGAGCGCGGTCAGCTCCTCGCCAGTAAGCCGGTCATGTTTCATCGTGATCCCTCTCCCGTTCTTCGTACCCGCATGCTACCTCGCGCGTCAATTTTCAGTTGTCGGTTTTTCGTTCTCAATTCCGAATTCCGAAATTCGAATTCCGATTTCAATCAACGATTTCCACCCTCACCTCGTCATACCAGTCGAGCGAGCCCGGCAGTCCTACCGTGATGATGTCCGAATGACGCCTTCGGATCGGGTTGAAGGGCATTGCCCGCACGGACCGGATGAGGCCGCCATCCCTCCATCCTGAAATCTCGAACATGAGGTCTGCGGGTTCGAGATCTCGGTTGCAGCCGTTTTTGGCGCGGATTTCCGTCAAAACCTGGGCGGATGGAGTGAACACCTGGGTTGTGGTCCATCTGAAGGAGACGCATTCCGAAACTCTTGGCGTCGGCGTCGGTTGCCGGCGCACCGGGTCCGGAATCGTGGGCCACGGAGTTGGCGTGTCCTTCGGACTCGAGACTTCGACCCAATCCGAGCCGAACTCTTGAACCGCGGAAATCGTGGCGGTCGGGGTTGGCGTGACAGTCGGTGGAGGTGTGGGAGACGCAGGTGTCGACGGTGCCGGTGTGACCTCCGATTCTGGTGGCGAGCGAAATACGACCAGGAGCACCAGCAGTACGACGACCGTGACTGCGGCGATGATGGCCGGTGAGGGAGCGCCCGTGCCGCGGCGAGCACTCGAATATCTGAATCCCCTCGACGGCTCGTCCATGGCCTTTTTATATCAGGGCAACAGAGGAAGTCGCACGAGTTTTCGTCAGGCTTTGACGCCTTGTGTCGGCGCCGCTATTCTGAATCGGCTCATGCGGTGGGTCGTCTTCAATCAGAAGGGCGGTGTCGGGAAGTCGACAATCGTCTGCAACCTGGCGGCAGTCGCCGCCCGCGAAGGCCGCCGAACGTTGGTCGTCGACCTGGATCCGCAGGCGAACGCCAGCCACTACCTTCTTGGTGCCGATGTCGAGGCGGCCGACCCGAATCTCGCACAGTTTTTCGAGCAGACGCTCGGCTTCAAAATCTTTCGCAACACTGGCAAGGATTTCATCCACCACACACGGTTCGACAACCTTCATATCATGCCGGCTGACGCCGCGCTCGGAGAGCTGCAGCCGAAGCTCGAGGCGAAATACAAGATCAACAAGCTGCGCGAGGCGTTGAACGAGGTCGACGGCTACGACCAGGTCTTTCTCGACACCCCCCCGGCGTTCAACATCTACACTCTTTCAGCGCTGATCGCCGCTGAGCGCTGTCTCATACCCTTCGACTGCGACGACTTTTCGCGTCGTGCTCTTTACGATCTGATCGAGAGCGTCGGCGAGGTGCGCGAGGACCACAACCCGGAACTCGAGGTCGGGGGGATCGTCGTCAATCAATTCCAGGTTCGTGCCCGATTGCCTCGAATGCTGGTCGAACAGCTCAAGGGAGAGGGATTGCCGATCCTCGAGCCGTTCATCTCCGCATCGGTCAAAGTCCGGGAGTCTCACAGTGCCGCCAAGCCTCTTCCGTACCTGGCGCGGTCGCACAAGTTGACCGGCCAGTTCGAGGATCTCTACAAGGCGATTCAGGGTCTCTGATCCTTCGACTCGCCGTCAGGCAACGAGTCAGGCTTCAGAGCGAAGAGTCGAGCATTGATCCCCGACCGACTCCCGAATCCTACGGGAGGGAGGGTGGCAACTCGAAACTCATAACTCTCAACTCTCAACTCACTCAGTTGACCGGGTAGTAGACCTCGGTCTTCAGCTCCGCCTCGGGCGTGTTCCCCGGGTCGCTGACAAAGACCTCCCAGGAGCGGCCGTTGGGCTCGAGACCATGCGCCGCGATGAACGCACCGACGATCTCGTGGGTCTTCTGCAGGTCTGTGTAGGGTCCGACATGTACCGTGCGAACCACCCGGCCACCGTAGGTCTCGCCCATGCGGACCGGCGAGTCGGGACCGACGCCACGGGAGGGAACACCGCTGACAGGAATCCCGGCGTCGAAACCCCAGCCACGCTCGTCCCAGTAGTTGGTGATCGCCAGTGGCTGGCCATCGATCTGCAGACCGTTGGCTGAAATGAAGACCGCCACTCGCCCGTAGGCGGCCTCGAGGGCCGCACCGATGTCGTCGGGATCACTCCCGGCGCTGCCGGAGAAATAGACGATGGTTTGCGATGGAACCTCGGTGATACCGATCTCCAGATTTGACCAGTCGACCTTGGGGAGCTGTTCGGCGATCCGCTTGAGGTTCGTCAGGCCCTGGGCGTACATCGGGCCCAGCTGGCGATCCAGCAGCAAGCCCCAGTATCGTCCGACGAGATTGAACCCGAAGTCGGTGTCGAATGTCCAGGTGAGATGGGTGCCGCTGCCTTCAGGCTCGAGGGAGTAGGTTGCCCGGGCGTCGCCCTGGTCTCCGAAATCGAGCTCGACATCGACCCGTTCATACGGCGTACTGGCGACGATGGTCTGGCTCCCGAGCATGGGCTCGGGTTCGCTCGCTGTCCAGCTCATCTTCGCGCCGACTCCGAAGTCCGGTCCCTCGTACTCGTACTCGGCATCGGGCATCACGGCGACCCACGGCGACCATTCATTGAATTTCTCGAAACCGTTGACCTGAGAAAAGACAACGCTGGGCGGCGAATCGATAAATATGGAACGCTCGACGTGGCGTTCACGCGGCAGCAGGAACCCAACTACCACAAGAACGACGGCGAGCGCAACGACCGCGAAGAATATCCTCTTGAGCACTTTCATCACCAACTCCCCCCAACTGCCATATGACCGTTGCGGCAGACCGCGTCCGACACTTCGTTGCGTGTGATCCGGGGGAAGAATAGCACGGGAAATGCCCGGATCTGCATCGGATTGGCGGCGCGAAATCAGGGTCGAGAGTGATCCCGGGCACGAAACGGTCTCGGCCAGTCCCATACGATGAGGGGGAGCAAGGGGCGGCGCCCCGGGGAGGATCATGATGTTCAAAAAGGAAGAAAACGAGGATTCTTCGACACAGTCGCGGCCGCCTCAAAGCGGTTTCGGCAAGGCGACCTCCGCAGCAAAAGGCGGTAGCGGCAACGCGGTCATCGGCCCCTCGATCACCGTCAAGGGAGATGTGACGGGCGACGAGGACCTGGTGATCCAGGGGCGGGTGGAAGGCGCGGTAAGTCTTGCCAAGCACAACCTGACCATCGGCCCCGACGGCCACCTCAAAGCGGACGTCGACGCCCGGACGGTGATTGTGGAAGGAGAGGTCGAGGGCGACATCCGAGGCCAGGAGCAGATCGTTCTCCGCCACACGGCGCGAGTCGAGGGCAGCATTGCCGCACCACGCGTGACACTCGAGGACGGCGCGGTGTTCCGCGGTGGAATCGAGATGGGCTCCGGCGGTGGAGACGGCAAGCCTGCGGCCCCGAAGAAGGCCGAAACCACCTCGAAGGTCGACGATGATACGAAGGGTCGTCCCGCCCACGGCGCGGGAGCCGACAAGGAGACGGGCGCGCGCCTCCCGGCCTGAATAGCCAGTGAAAGCTCTTTGGAGCTCTCGGGAAGAGGCTGAGAGCGTCGAGGAGATCGCGCCCGGAGAAGATCAGGAACCACAACGCCAGGTTCATAGCGCGCCGGGTTTCGGGGTGGCCATAGGGTCGCTGGATACAGGTTCCCGATGCAAGGTGCTCGATCTCGGGAGTGCGTTCCCAGAGAACGTCGAGTTTTTGGCTGACTTTGCCTCGTATGTCCAGATCATCGACTGGTGCGGCGGGGGTTCTTCGAATCACGAGATCGAGGCGAGCGGATTCGAGCGGCTGAACACAGTTCAGACCCTTCTTGCAGAACACCGAAAGAGCTTCGGCCTGGTACTGCTCTGGGACCTTCTCAATTACCTCCCGAACGATCGCGCCAGGCGGACCATCAGATCGATAGCCGAGTTATGTCTTCCCGGGGCTCGCATCCATGCAATCGTCTACGCAGCCGAAACCATGCCTGAGCTGCCCAACTGGTACCGAGTCGTTGCGGCTGACAAGCTCGCGTACGAGCCACAGACATGGGAGTTGAGGGGAGCTCCCAGACTGCCGCCCGCGGCGGTCGAGAAACTCCTGGAAGGATTCGAGGTCGAGCACTCATTCGTGCTTCAGCACGGGGTGCACGAGTTCGTGGCGATTCGCCAGAGATGGTAGGAGCACTTTGGAATCAGGAATTAGGAATTAGGAATTAGGAATTGGGAATCAGGAATTAGGAATTAAGAAGTCGGCATTCGGAATTTCCACCCGCCCCCCAGAGTCCGGGAGGGTGGTCGGGAATTGAGAATTCAGAATTCTTGGCCGACCGCTTCGGTGAGAAATCGCACGAGCGGTGCTGCGGCCGCGAAAGAAACCGCAACGAGATCGATGAACCCGGCCGAACAAGCCGTTCGCTGGCTGAACTCCTCGATTGATATGAAATCCTTCCGTTTCAGCTCGTCAATCATCGGATGTCCGGGATCGAAGCCGCGGGGTGCACGCTTGAGGCTGTCACCGACAAGTCGGTGTCGCTTCGAGAACGTCCCGTCTTCAAGGACGGCCATCCACTCGTCCGGTTTTTCGGCGATGGCTGTTCGGATGCTCGCGAGAGCTTCTCGGCCGGGGTGCCATGAGCCGGCGCCGACGAAGACATTGCCTGGCTCCAGGTGGAGGTAGAACGCTGGCGCGTGTGCGTCGCGTCCGGCGCGGTGGCGAAACTGCGCGGATGCGTGGGTCTTGTAGGGGCTCTTGTCCTTTGCGAATCGGACATCCCGATAGATGCGGAACATCGACCCGCCGGACGGCCGGGGGTCGGCAACGAACTCGCCGCTGATCTCCTGCAGCGGATCCGCGATGTCGGAGATGAAACGAAGTAGCGGTTCCTGGACCACTGAACGATACCGCTCCTTGTTGGATTGGAACCACTCCCGCGTGTTGTTCTCCTTGAGCTCCTCGAGGAATTCGAAAAACTCCCTGTCGAAATGCTTTTTCCCGGCCACCAATTCCTCCTCTGCAGGGAATTCCTGCCCTGCTGGCTTCGGATAACAACCTGATTGGATCTCCGCTTCCGAAATGGCATGATGACGGGCTCGTCCGACGAGCCCAGTCAGAATGTCATCCCGAGCGAGCGAAGCGAGTCGAGGGATCTGTGGGTCTTCGGCAACGAACTCCAAGGCCCAATTCCATAGATTTCTCCGCTCGCTCACTTCGTTCGCTCGGTCGAAATGACACAAGGAGAATGAGCTCCGTCTGCTCGGTCGGTATGACAGAAGAAAAAGGGAATCCGTTCGCTCGGTCGGAATGACAAGATGACGGGCTCGTCCGACGAGCCCAGTCAGAATGTCATCCTGAGCGAAGCGTCCCGAAGGGACGCGGAGTCGAAGGATCTATGGGGCGGGCTGGGCTGAA
>JAJDNM010000059.1 GCA_022340665.1 Acidobacteriota bacterium
AGCGTTCTCGATCATGTCCTGCAGCTGAATCAATTGCTCTTCGACGGGCCCCTGGATTGTGTCCGCGGTGAGGTTGGTGTGGCAATTCTGGCAGATGTCCGCGGAAGCGTAGAAGGTGTGATTGGTCCCGCCAAGGTTGTAGGCCAGGTCCGGGGGCGGAGGCGTCTCCTCCATGTGGCAGGTGACGCAGGTGTCCTGGACATTCGAGGTCAGAGAGTGGTTGGCACGCTGGCCAACCTCGACCAGATAGGCGTTCTGTCCCATCAGGACGTCGGTCTGGACACCGCCGTGCGGGGCACGCGCCGCTTCCGAAGTTCCGTAATACTGGTTGAAGGTGTCGTCGTTTCGCAGGCCGCGACGGCTGTTGTGGCAGGTCATGCAGATGGCACCGCGGCCGACATCGGTGGCGGTGAAGCCGGCGATCAGCGGCGGCGTGTCGCCGCTGATCCGCACCGTGGCATTGGTGCCGGTGCCGGTAGTAGTGCCGATGGCGTGCGGATCGTGGCATGTCTGACAGGTCTGCGGGTGGGTCTCGTCCTCGGTCCAGGTGACCTCGACGTCATCGAGCGGATCGCCCGGTTCCTCACCAGTGAGAACCGGCAGCCAGGCCAGGAAGCCGTTGCCGGTGTGGCAACGCGAGCAGCTGCCGCTCGATCCCTCGTCGATAGCCAGCTCGTAGTTAGCGTGCGGGCTGAGCTGCCACTGCTGGAATCGGGCGTGCCGCAGCGGCTCGCCGTGGCAGGTGGCGCACACGTTTGCCGAGAGGCTCACTCGCGGCTCACCCTCCGGATCGTCCGGCAGGTGCGCGCCGCCGACCTGTGGACCGTGGCAGTTCTCGCACTGGATGTTGGCAAGCCTCGCCGTGTGCGGATACTCCTGAAGCACCGCCGTCCAGTTGTCGCCGGGGTTGTTGATCAGGCCGGAATCGAGGAAGGCCTGGTAATCCGTCGCCTCATCGACTCCGTCGTTGTCGGCGGTGTGGTCGAAGCCGACCGTGTGGCAGGCGAAGCAACCTTCACCGTAGTGAGTGCTGGTGTCGAGCTGGCTGCTGAAGATTTCGGCGTGACCCGTCTGTGCCCACGGCGTGAAGGTGTCCTCGGCGACCTTGTCGTTGTGACAACCGGTGCACGAGCTGTCGGCGATTGGCCGACCCTCTTCGTCCTGATCGACAATCACTCCCAACCACGTACCGGCGTACACCGGCATCGTAATCAGTTCATCTGTTTCGTTGTCGGTCACCATGATCGAGTAGTGGCCGCTCACATCCGGGACGAACTGTGGATTCTGGGACGAGTCGTCTATCAGCGTCGCACCGGAGCCGCCAGGCGCGGACAGGGTCCAGTCATAGGTGTCCTGGTCCTTGCCATGCAGGAGCACCGGAACTCCGACCGGCACATTGAGCAGACCGGTCGAGACCTTCCACGGGACCGCGGCGACGATGTCTCCCTCACCGTGGTAGGTGCCCGAGCTGGTCGTTACCGTGACCTCCAAAACCGTGGCCGCCGTGTGTTCGAGGGCGAACGGGTTGACGCCCACGACCTGGAACCGGTTCTGCAAACCGGCCGGGAACTCGCCCTCCGGCAGCGGCACGTTGGGCGGTAGCTGCTCCTCGGTGATCGGCGGCTCCATGAGCACATGTATAAGGTAGTCCTTGTAAGCCTGTTCACTCGGGAAAGTCACGGTTATCGTCTGACCGCTGGTCCCGCTGAGCGTGACCTCGGCACCGCCCACCTGCATCCACGAAGTGGACTGTACTGTCGAGCCGTCGTTGATTGTCACGTTGGCGGTAGCCTGGACGCTGCCACCCGGCTCCGCAATGCCCGACACGTCGACGGACACTTCAACTGGGTCCTGTGCCTGGACGATCGCAGCGACCGAGACGACCGCCAGCACCGTCAGAGCGACCCGTGCATACCCATATATTCTTGACTTCGGGATCATTTTTCCGTCCTCCCTCAACCACTTGTGATTGCGCGATTGCCACATCCATCGATAAATGAGAATTCGCTCACTTGTCGGAATATACAACATCGAATTTTACAATTCAATGACAATCTCAATTTGAGAATTGTTCGCAATTGTGACATCTGAGGTCAGCATTCGCGGAGAAATCAGGAATTCGGACAGATACGGAAAGACGACACAAACACCCCCATCGAACCGTAACCACATATCTCGCTCTTCAGCGGCTCGATCGAGTGCCGCCTTGTGAAGTTCGAGCTCCACGAGGGCGTGAAGAAAACGCATAGAGTGCACGGAGCCCAGAGACGCCGCGGATCGACGCAGATGAACGGAGACAAGAAAGCGTTCAATGACCTGCGTGATGGGCGGTTCTCGTCAGGCCCCTACCTCAGTTCTTGAAGCTCGTCTTGGAGGCGGTCGACGAGGCCATTCATCTCGGCGACGAGGGCGTCGGTCGGTTCAGTGGTTGAGAAATCGACGCCAGCCTTCTGGAGCTGGATTATGGGGTGGTCGTTTCCCCCCGAACGCAGCAGCTCGAGATAGGCCTCAACGACGGCAGACCGCGTCCGCCCGTCGCCTTCGGTCATATGTCGATGGAACATCACTGCTGCCGCTTTCGAGGTGGCGTACTGGAAGACGTAGAACGGTGAGCCGAAGAAGTGCGGGATCCGTGCCCACGTGTTCCGGTACCAATCCTGATCGTCGAGTGCGTCACCGAAATAATCATTGAGGACCTCGAGGTAGATTTCCTGCAACACCTCTGCCGTGATCGGTCCGTCGCCTTCGACCATCCGGTGTGCCCGCAGCTCGAAGTCGGCGAACATCGCCTGGCGGTAGAAGCCGGCCGCAATGTCGTCGATTGCGTGCTGGAGCAGGGTCACTCGGCGGGCCGGTTCGGTCTCCTCGTCGAGCAGGCGGTCGAGGAAGAGTGATTCGTTGGTCATCGATGCCACCTCGGCGACAAAGATCGAATAGGACGAGGTGGCGAAGGGCTGGCTTTCGTGGGAGAGCACGGTGTGCATCGTGTGGCCCATTTCGTGGGCGACGGTGAAGGCGTCGTTGAGAGTGTCGGCGTAGTTGAGCAGCATGTAGGGGTGGACGCCGTACACACCGGCCGAGAATGCCCCTGATCGTTTGCCCTCGTTTTCATAGACGTCGATCCAGCGCTCGGAAAACGATCGCTCGACTGTCCGTTGGTACTCCTCGCCGAAGATGGCCACCGAGGCGACGATCCGGCGTCCGACATCATCGTACGGGAGCATCCAGTCAACCTCCACCAGTGGCAGGTAGGCGTCGAAGTAGCGGTAGCGGTCGAGCTCGAGGATCTGCTTCCGCAGACTGTGGTAGCGCTGGAGAGCCTTGCCGCCGGATCGCGCTTTGCCAATGAGATTCTCGACAACCGCGAGCGGGATATTGTCGTCGTCGAGCTTTGCCTCGATCGCTGATTTGTAGCGCCGCGACCTCGCGACGAACCAGTCCTTCTGCAGGACCCCGTTGTAAATCGCGGCGTAGCTGTTCGGAAAGTTGTCATAGACCGTGAAGTGCGCCTTGAAGAGCTTCTCGCGATCCGCCTGCTCGCGCAGGGTGTGAAGCCCCTGCGTGTAGTTGGCGTGGCTTGCAACGATTTCGGTGCCGTCCGACAGGGTGACGGTGGGGAAGTCGACGTCGGCGTCGGCCATCATCGAGTAGGTCTGCGAGGGGGTACCGTTGAAGGTCGAGGCAAAGGCCAGCAGACGCTCGCCATCCTCGTCGAGAACGTGGCGCTGCATGCGGAAGCTCTCCTCGATGCCAAAACGGTAGGGGGCGAGCTCGGGCTCTTGGTCGAGCCATTCATGCACGGTCGCTTCGGGGATCTCGAGCAGCTCCGGCGTGTACCAGGCGGTCGCCTGATGAAAGGCGGCGAGCGCCAGCCGGACCTTCTCGAGCCTGGCCTGGACGGTGTTGTCGCGCGTGTCCTGACTCTGCATCAGCGCTGGATACTGGTAGACGCGATACGCGAGCTGACCGAGCTCGTCGGAGAGTCTGCTGGCTTTCAGAATCTGCTTCGGCCCATTCGCAAGGGTGCCCTTGAGCTCTCCATAGGAGTCCATCAGCTGCTGCAGTCGCTCGAGCCCATCGGACCACGCGTCCCAGTCCGGGTAAATGTGGCTCAAGTCCCATGTGTACCGCTCGGGGATCAGGGCGCGATCTCGGCTCGCGGGCTTGAAGCCGTCCGATGTGTTCATGCCGGTGTTCTCCTCGATGTGTGCCGTCGTCTCTGGCGGTCAACGCTGGAGGCCGTGCGCCGCATTCCCCTCCCTGGCCGGTGTGCGGCGGCCGGTCGGACGGCGGACCAACACCGGGTTGAGAACGACCTCGATCTCGGTCGCCTCGCCGTCCACCACGGCAACGGCTCGAATTTCCCGGGCACGATAACCGGTGGCCTCGATTCTGAGGTCGTAGAGGCCCGGCAGCAGGAGCCGGTGAAAATCGCCGACTGCCGGATCGGTTCGCGCTTTCGAGCCATCCTCTTCGCGGTCGAGGCCCAGCACCTTGATGGTGGCTGCGAGTGGCTTGCCGCTGGGATCGGTCACCACACCGCGGATCCCTCTGTGGGCGTGAGCAACGAAATCGAGCAGCGCACGCCGGTTCCACTGCCACATGTCGTCCAGCATCTCCGACCGCAGGAGCTTGGCCTTTGAGAGCTCGATCGTGACCTCGCGGCCGCCGTGGAAAAAGGTCACGAAATCCTGACGGCTGCCGTGGGTTTCGTACCAGTCCCAGCCGTTGGTGATGCCATTGTCGAAGTCGACGAGATAGCCTCCTGGGCTGTCGCTTTGAGCCAAGTCTGCCCAATCGCGTGCAAGAGCCTGAAACCAGAGGTCATCCGGATGGCGTCGCGGGACGGAGTCCCAGGGATAGTTCACGACCTCTGCTCCGTCGTGGAAGTTCGCCGACAGGGCGAAGCTCCGGGTTTCGGCGAGCGCCATCATCGCTTCGGTTTCGGGCCACCAGGGATTCCCGTCCGGATGGTTGTCGTCGTTGAAATCGGGGAAGTTTCGGTTTGCATCGACCGCCGATGCGGCTCCGGTGTCGGTGGTGAAGAATCGGATCGCGCCAGCCACGGTGTCGTCACCCTGAAAGTAGGTGCCGTCGGGATTGGCGAGAGGATTGATCCAGATTTCGGTCTCGTCGACCAGAAAGCTGACATCGGGGTCAACACCGTAGTCCCGGATGAGATGATCGATGACGCGAAGCATGAGCGCAAAACCCGACGTTTCGTCCCCGTGCATGGACGAGGTGAGCAGCACCTCCGGCTCGTCCTCTTGGTGGTCGGGGTTGTCAGAAATGACGAGTGCCAGGAGCCGATGAGGTCGGGTGGTGTTCGCCGTCGGGCCGAGTTCGACGAGTCGGCATAGGTTGTGGTATTTGGCAGCGTAGCCCAGCATCAGGGCCTCGTACTGCTGGTAGGACGGGTAACAGTTCCACGATCGGTTGTCGTCCTCCGCCCAACCGTCGCCGCACATCGTCGGACTCTGTGCCTTCACTGGTGCGGGCAAGATCTGCCAGCTCCAGCCCGCGGCTTCGACGGCTTCAAGCTGACGGGCAGTTGCCACAGCCCGGACCTCGTTGCCTCGCACGTCTTCGATGCTGATCATCCGGGTCAGGCGGGCAAGCTCAGAGCGGTCGCGGATCTCGATGCGAACTGTGACTGACGGGTCGTGAACGGGTGTTCGATCACCGTCGCCCGCCGCGGTGGCGGCAAATGCTGCCAAGCAGAAGAGGAGCACGAGCAATGAGTTACGAATGGACACCTCTTTGATTTTACGACACGGTGATGGCCCTCGCCTCAACGATATCGATGCGGCAGTTCGAAAATCGTCGAGGTGCTGACGGTGACGGTGATTCCCGAACCGTCGCTCGGCAACGCTGCGTCGATCCGCAGCAGCGCGCTGCGGCCGATGTGAGAGAGATCGAAGAGAAGTCCCACTCCGGCGTCGAATTTGATCCCATCGGTGTCATCTCCGACGATCGCATCCCAGGTGATGCCGGCGTCTCCGAAGACAACGCAACCGAGCGAGAACAGGTTGAGAATATCCTCCTTGATCAGACGACGCCACTGCAGGTTGAAAACGGCGCGGCCGGTGCCGTCGAAGAAGTCCGGATCCCAGCCTCTCAGGCCGAGATCTGCGCCGAGCGCCAGCTGCCGGTCGCGATCGAGGCGGCGCGAGTCTTCGACCAGCAAGCGTGTTCGCAAGCCGCGGACGCCGAGTTGAGCTGCGCCGATCTGGACCCCGCCCACCAGGTTGTGGGCTTGGCCGTCTTCGAGCCGTCCGGAAAACCATGCATCGCCGAGGACGAGCCAATTCCCGAACAGCTTCGCCAGATGCAGGTTGCCGGACGTGAGGAGACGTTCGCGGTCGCCGCCAAAGGACGGGGAGGAGTACACGCTGTTCAGCGCAAAGTTGGGTCCGAGGGCTACGTCCTCCTGCACGGTCCAAGCGTGAAAACCCCTAACCACGATGAATCGATCGGCTATCTGCTGGAAGGACAGGCGAGGGCCCTCGATGAGACGATCTTCGGGCGGCTGGTACGGTTCACCGGTGTTTTCACGCATCCAGTCCGAGTAAAGGTCCTTGCGGTACTCCCACCCCGCCACGACGCGGCGGGTGATGTCGCCGCCCGCCGGCAGACGACCGCCTCCCCAGATGCTGACCTCCTCGGTCTCGTGCAGTCCTTCGACGGCCGACGCAGAATGCGAGTAGAGGTGATTTACAGACTTCTGGCGGCTTCCGGAAACGCCCCACGTCCATGGCGTCGTGAGGGAGTAGAAGGGCCTGTCAACCACGATTCGGTCGAGAAAACCGTCGGAGAAATCGGCATGGGTCAGGCCAATCCGCCACCGGCTGTTGAAAACATTCGGGTCGAAATACTGGATCGCCCAGCCGTCCCGCTCGTCGTCGGACTCGTAGGCCACACCGGCATATTTCCCCCAGCCGAAGAGATTCTCCTCCTCGATGTCGATTTGAAAGCTCGATCGGCTGCCGAAAATGCCGAGCTTGGCGCCCACCTTGAGAGTCCATTGGTCGTGCGTCCTCACCAGAAGCTCGACACCATCACCGGACTTCGTGGCGATGATGTCCACCGGATTCATGATGCCGAGACTGCGGAGAATGCGTGCGCTTTCCGCGGCGGCGCTTGCCGAGTAGAGATCTCCCTCCTCGAACAGGAGCATCGAACGGATGAAATCTTCCTTGCTGACGACGTGCAGGGCGTTGGCCCAGCGATAGAACCAGGCGTTGGTGTCGGGGTCAGAGGTGTCGAAGATGTTCGAACTCTCGATATGGATGGCGACAATCGGCAGGCCATCAAGCGCAGGATTGCCGTCCTCACCGGAGACTTGGGTCCCGAAAATAGCGAGGACGAGGAAAAAGATGAGGGCGCGCCGGGAAATGTTGGTCACCGCGTTCGCCGTTTGCGTTCGGCCTCTCGTTCCCGCACCAGCTCCGCAACTTGGCGGATGCGTTTCTTCTCGCGCAATTCACGCGCCTTGCCGGCTCGCTTCCCGACTCCCTGGAAGACCTGGCTGAGCTTGAGCAACAACTTGAGGTGCCCGACCGCGGACGGCAGTTTGGTGTTACGGACCTTGCAGCCCCAGAGCTTTGTGCCGGTCAGATTCGCTTTCGTGAGATCGGCGTTTCGCAGATCTGAATAGCGAATGTCGGCCTGTCCGAGATCGATGCCTACGGCGTCGGTGAATCGAAAATCCGCTCCCAGCATCTTGGCGCCGGATGCCTTGACCAGAATCATATTGGTCCCGGAGAGATCGGCTCCCTGGGCGACCGAATCCTCGAGATTCGCCTGCTTGAAGTTGGCGTGACGGGCGCTGGCATCGACTAGGTTGGCGCGGCTCAGATTGGCGCCTTCAAAGACCGCGTGCCGGAGGTCCGCCTGTTCCAGGTTTGCCTCGCGAAAATCGGAAGCGCGCAGCTCACAGCGCGAGAAGACGGCCTTGCGCAGGTTGGCGTGGGCGAACGACACGCGCCCCAGGCTGGGCGATCGGAAGTCGAGTTCCGCGAGTTGGGCGCTGACCAGATTGCAGCCATCGAGGATAGCCCCGATGATGCTGGAGTGGCGCAGATCCGCGCCCGACAGGTTGGTGCGGATAAAGCTCACCTTTTCCAGGTCGGTGTGACTGAGGCTCGCCCCCTCGCACTGGGCTTCGTCGAATATTGCCTCACAAAGCACGGAGCCGTGGAAATTCGAATTCCTCAGCGCCGCACCACGAAAGTTTGCCCGCTGCAGACGGCAGTTCTTGATCTGGGCGTTGTCGGCCTGAGCTTCTGAAAAATCGGCGCCTTCCATGTTCAGGTTTTCGAGCTCGACCCCGTCGAGGATGGCCGCCGCCCCCTGAATGCCGCGCATCACTGTGCCGTCGAACCGGCCGCCGCGCAGCGACGTCCCCTGCAGCTTCGCCCCGGACAGGTCGGCCTCGTCGAAGAGGGCGCTCTCCATCTGTGTTTGCGAAAGATCAGCACGGCGAAGGATGGTTCGTGTCAGATTGGCGCCGCGCAGGGTGGATCTGTGGAGGGAGGACCCCGACATGTCGAGATCGGTGAGGTCGAGGAAATCAAGCTGGACGCTTTCAATCTTCGCCTCTTTCAGCGATGAATTGGTCAGTCGGGCTCCCTCGAGAATGGCCCGTGAAAGATCGGCTCCGTCGAGCTGCGCTCCTGTGAAGTCAGCCCCACGGAGGTGCGCTTTGGTGAAATCGAGCCCCCGAAGATCCATCCCGGTGAGCTCGGCGTCGATCAGGTCGGGCGCCAGGGTCGGGTTTGCCTTGCGCCAGTCGTTCCACCGGCCGGCGCGCAGCTGGTTGAGATGTTCGGGGTTGGCCATACAGAGTCTCCTGGACTGCGGGTGCAGCTTCCATTATACGGCGAAGGTGAAAACCGGACGTTTGGACGCTGAAACGTTTGCACGTCAAATCGTTGAACGTTTCGACGGACTCCGGCTCGAACGGGCCTTGAAACGAGGAACAAACGTTCCAACGTTCGAACGTGTAACGTTCTAACGAAATTGATGCCGAGTTCGATATTGGCTCGGTGTCAGCCCTACCGTTCTTCGGAACACCCTCGAGAATGCGCTCTGGTCGAAGTATCCGCAGGTAACGGCAATATCCGCGATCGGGACCAAGCTCCTCCTCAGCATTTCGGACGCCACGTCAATCCGCTGTTTGGTGATGAACTGGCTTGCCGTGATCCCGAAAATCGCACGCAGGCGGCGGTTGAGTTGATAAACGGAGAGGCCCGAGACCTCGGCCAGGTCCTGCACCCGAAGGGCCGAACCGAAGCCGGATCGCACGTGCTCGAGTGCCGCCGCCACCTCGGCGAGGTGGTCGGTCTCACGACCGGGAGATTGGAGGTCTCGAGAGATTCCCGCGAGACCGGCCACCCGTCCGTCAGATCCGGGAATCGGGATCTTGTCGGTCAGACACCAGCCTTCGAGGCGGGTCGGATAGAGGTGCATCTCCAGGTTCTGTGATATCGCGATTCCGGATTGCAGGACCCTGTCATCCTGCTCGAAGAAACGATCGCCGAGAGGTGGGGGAAACACACTCCGCGTGGTTTTGCCGAGAAGGTCCTCCTTGGACCTTCTGCCACAACGGTCGACCAGAGTCCGATTGACCATCACGTAACGGGCCTCCCGGTCCTTGATGAAGAAGACCACGTCGGGAATCCGATCGAAGAGCGCCTCGGAGTAAGAAGAGGCCTCGATGAGGGTGCGGAGATCGGGTGTCACAACATTTCCGTTTATGCTGAATCTGAAGTTCAGCCTCGTGAATCATACTAGACCAAATGTTTGTTTTGAAGCATCTTATGAAATGGTCGCCATGGCTATGATCGCATTCTCTGCAGTTGTCGAGCGTGGGATTGGAAAGATTTTCAATATCCAGCGCTGCTCGGTGCACGACGGTCCCGGTATCAGAACAACGGTCTTCCTCAAGGGCTGCCCGCTCGCCTGCTCGTGGTGTCACAACCCTGAAGGCATCGACGACGCCTCAGTCCTCATGATCAGCGAGGAACGGTGCATCGGCTGCCGGGCGTGTGTCGAGGTTTGCCCGATCGAATCTGGTGGAGCGGCGCCGGCCGGAGAGGCCTGGGAAAGCGAGCTCTGCACGCGGTGTGGATCGTGCGTCGGTGTCTGCCCTGCGGAAGCTCGCGAGATCGCCGGGCGCGGAATTACGGTTGGCGAACTCCTCAATGAGATCGAGCGTGATCGGCCGTTCTACGATGCGTCCGGAGGCGGCGTGACCTTTTCGGGCGGTGAACCGCTCGCCCAGCCCGAGTTCCTGGAAGAGTGCCTGCGCGAATGCGGCAGGCGAGGGTTCCATACGGCGGTGGACACCTGCGGATTGGCGCCGCAGAAGACCCTCCTCGAGGTGG
Source organism: Acidobacteriota bacterium (assembly GCA_022340665.1). NCBI lineage: Bacteria > Pseudomonadati > Acidobacteriota > Acidobacteriota bacterium. The sequence continues at coordinate 10,389 of JAJDNM010000059.1, forward strand.
CACAGCTTGCGGGTCTCGTGCTCTATGATCTCAAACACATGGACCCGGAACGTCACCGAGCCGAGACCGGTGTCGAGAATCGGTTGATTCTCGATAACCTCCTGGCGATGAGCGAAACTGATGTCGAGATCTGGATCCGTCTGCCCCTGATTCCCGGCTTCAACGACGACCGCGCGAATGTCGCCCGAACCGGGGAGTTCCTCGAGGATCTGCCTCGCAGACACCCGGTGATCGTTCTGCCCTACCACAACACAGCGCTCGGCAAACGGAAACGGTTGCAGGAGCCTATTGGGGAATGCTCTCTGCGGGTCCCTGCAGAAGAAACCCTCGACGCGGTTGTCGAAGCATTGTCGCAGTACCGCCTCGATGTGACCGTTGGAGTCAGGCCATGAAAGACCGTGTGCGGACACTCAGACAAAGAAGCCTGGACACGCACCCCTCGGTTTCGATTGAACGGGCAGTGCTACTGACGGATTTCTACCGCGAGAATATCGGCAGATATCCACAGGTCGTGTTGCGAGCCAGGGCCTTCCATCATCTGTGTGTCAACAAGACAATCTATATCGGCGATGACGAGCTGATCGTCGGTGAGCGGGGCTGCGCACCCAAGGCGACGCCGACCTATCCCGAGATTACCTGTCACAGCGGCGAGGATCTCCGAATCCTCGACAGCCGTTCTTTGACGAGCTACTCCGTAGCGGATGAGGACATCGAGCGCTACGAGCGTGATGTCATTCCCTTTTGGAGGGGGCGTTCCCTCCGGGACCGGATATTCAATCTGCTGCCGGACGAGTGGCACGAGGCTTTTGCGGCGGGGGTCTTCACGGAGTTCATGGAACAGCGTGCACCTGGCCATACGGTAGGCGACGGCAAGATCTTCGAGAAGGGCATGCTCGACTTCAAGTCGGAGATTGCACGTGCAACTGCTGCTCTCGACATCGCCTCCGATCCGGAGGCTCTCAAGAAGAGGGATCAGCTCGAGGCGATGGACATCGTCGCTGATGCGATCATCCTCTTCGCCGAGCGCCATGCCGAGAAGGCGGAGGCAATTGCCTCGGCCGAGGAGGATCCGCAGCGTTGCGCCGAACTTCAGCGGATCGCCGAGATCTGCCGGCGGGTGCCGGCGCACGCCCCGCGTGACTTCTGGGAAGCGCTCCAAGCCTACTGGTTCGTCCATCTCGGGGTGATCACCGAGCTCAACGGATGGGACGCGTACAACCCGGGGCACCTCGACCAGCATCTCGAACCGTTCTACTCGACGGGAATCGATGACGGCACCCTCGATCGCGAGACCGCAAAGGAACTGTTGGAATGCCTGTGGGTGAAGTTCAACAATCACCCGGCGCCACCCAAGGTCGGTGTCACCGCCGAGGAGAGCGGCACCTACACCGATTTTGCAAATATCAACATCGGCGGCGTTCGTCCGGACGGGACCGATGCGGTCAACGATGTTTCCTACCTGTTGTTGGAGGTCATCGACGAGATGCACCTCCTGCAGCCGTCCAATAACATCCAGCTCTCGCGGAAGAATCCGGAGCGTTTCCTCGAGGCTGGCCTCGAGGTGATTCGTAAGGGTTACGGGTTCCCGTCGATATTCAACTCCGATGCGGTGGTCGAGGAGATGGTGCGGCAGGGCAAGACGGCCGAGGATGCGAGGGAAGGCGGCACCTCCGGCTGCGTCGAAACGGGCGCGTTCGGCAAGGAGGCGTTCATCCTGACCGGCTATTTCAATCTGCCGAAGATGCTGGAGCTCGCGCTCCACAACGGAGTCGACCCGCGGACCGGGAAAAGACTCGGACCAGAGACCGGGGACCCGCGAGGTTTTTCATCGTTCGATGAAGTCTTTGACGCGTGGCGGACTCAGGTCAGGCATTTCATCGACGTCAAATATCGCGGCAACCTGATTTTCGAACAGATGTTTGCTGACTGGGCGCAGGCGCCGTTCTTGAGCGTGCTCACCGACGACTGCATCTCGAACGGGCGTGATTACAACGCCGGAGGCGCCCGCTACAACACGAGCTACATTCAGGGTGTCGGCATTGGCAGCCTGACTGACAGCTTCTCGGTCCTCCAGCACCACGTCTTCGATTCGGAGTCGTTGGGCATGGCCGAAGTCTTGGAGGCAATCGACAACGATTTCGAAGGTCGAGAGATCCTGCGACAACGTCTTCTCAACAAGACACCGCGCTACGGCAACGATGACGATCGCGCGGACGAGATCATGGTGCGGTGTTTCGAGGCCTATCACGATGTGGTCGAGGGACGGCCCAACCTGCGGGGCGGTGAGTACCACATCAACATGCTGCCGACGACCTGCCATGTCTACTTTGGCGCAGTCATGGGCGCCATGCCGGACGGACGCCGCGCCGGCCAGCCCCTGTCGGAGGGAATTTCACCGGTCCAGGGAGCGGACCGGAAGGGTCCGACCGCAGTCTTCAGGTCTGCGGCCAAGATGGACCACCTCGAGACGGGCGGCACCCTCCTCAACATGAAGTTCTCGCCGCGGCTCCTCGAGGGTCCGAGCGGCATTGCCATGCTCGCGGGTTTGGTGCGGGGATATTTCGGGATGGACAGCCACCACGTGCAGTTCAACATAGTCACTGCCGAGACCCTGCGTGAAGCCCAGGCCGATCCCTCGAGTCATCGCGATTTGATCGTCCGTGTCGCCGGCTACTCGGACTACTTCTGCGATGTCTCTCGCGAGCTCCAGAACGAGATCATCGAACGGACTGAACACGACGGATTTTGAATCGAGCTCGGAATTCGGAATGCCGCTCGCACACGCATTTCGAATTTCGGATTTCGGATTTCCCTCCCACCCCCTCGGACTCTCAATACCCTGGGAGGATGCGCGGGAATTCAAAATTCAGAATTCAAAATTCAGAATTTGTTAACGTTCGTGCTAGCGTGACCACATGCGTCCGGTTGCGCTGCTTACCGACTTCGGTATCGAGGATCATTACGTCGGTGTGCTGCATGCAGTGCTCGAACGAGAGGCGCCAGGAATTGTCCGCATAGACCTCGGTCACAGCCTCGAGGCGGGTGACATCTTTGGAGCGTGCTTCCAGCTCAAATGTGCCTGGCCCCACCTCCCGGGCGACTGCGTCGTGATGGCCATCGTCGACCCCGGTGTGGGGACGAACCGGCGGGTGGTGGTCGTCACGGTGGGCTCACGATCCATCCTGGCGCCCGATAACGGGCTCGCCGACGCGATCCCCGGAGCGATCTCTGCGATCGATCTCGATTGGCGGAATGCGGGCCTGACCGAGCCGTCAAAGACCTTCCATGGGCGCGACCTCTTTGCCCCGGCAGCCGCCCGGCTTGCGAACGGTGGCATGGCGCGGGAGCTCGGCGAGGAGATCGCCCTGGATTCCCTCGTGCAGTGCCCGTTGCCGGCACCGGCGGTGACGGCTGCCGGCGTCGAAGGCGTGATCCTGCACGTGGATCGTTTCGGCAATTTGGTGACAAATGTCCACGGAGCTGACGCTCCAAAGATCATCGCGGCCGGTTGGCCAGCCGGGCAGGCCTCGAGGCGAGTTGACACTTACGGCGAAGCGGGACCGGAGGAGGTCGTGATCCTCGAGGGATCATCGGGCTATCTCGAGTTGGCGGTCAGTTGCGGCTCGGCGGCGGATGCGACGGGACTTGAACGGGGAGATTCAGTGCTGTTCACGACCTGTGAGGGCTGAAGTCCGGGATGTCGTCGAGCAGATCAGATACTCGATGCTTGATGCTCGATGCCGGATAACCCGTAAATTTGACCCTCGCTACCTGACGATGAAACACGTGAATGGAGGTCGACACCAAAGAAATCTGTGTGATCTGTGGGCGAATCGAGAATAGAGAATCGAGAATCGAGTATCGTGTATCAACTGAACGCGAACGGAGTCCGCAATGACCTACGGCTGGGAAGGCAACAAGATACGATTGGTGCCGCTCGACCGCGAGAGGCACCTCGGAAACGCACTCAAATGGTTCAACGATCCACAGATCACTCAATGGCTGGAAACCGGCGACTGGCCGCTGACTCGAGGGGCGGAGGAGGAGTTCTTCCGTGCGGCCGATCGCCAGGACAAAGCCAGCGCCCAGTTCGCGGTCGAAAGTCTCCAGGGGGAGCACATAGGTTTCTCGGGCCTGCGGAGCATCGATTGGCAGAGCCGGGTCGCGGTGTCGGGCAGTGTCGTCGGTCGCCGGGATCTGTGGGGCAAGGGATTCGGCACCGACGCCGTCAAGGTACGCAACCGTTACGCCTTCGAAGTTCTCGGCCTGCGCCTGCTGATCGCTACTGTGATAGCCGATAACACCCGGTCGCTGGCAATGTTGGCCTCCGCCGGCTACCGGGAAGTCGGTCGCGTGCCTGAACGCTACTGGAAGCGCGGCGCGTACCGCGATCAGGTCATTTTCGCGGTCCATCGGGCGGGTTAGTACGTTGCACGTTGGAGCGGTAGAACGATGTCTTTCGTGGACACCGTAGTGCCGTTTCTCGCGGCGCGTTGAGTTCCCAACGTTCAAACGTTGAGCCTTCAAACGTTCTAACGAATACCTTGAAACCTCGGTAGGATGGCCGGCATGAAGGGTGATCCCACATTTGAAGACGTGCTGGCAGCGGCTGAGCGCATCCATGGCCACGTGCACCGAACGCCAGTGATGACCTCGAGGGAGATCGATCGCATTGCCGGAGGGCGCCTCTGTTTCAAATGTGAAAACCTGCAGAAGGTTGGTGCCTTCAAGGCTCGCGGCGCGACCAATGCGGTGCTGTTGTTGGACGAGAAATCGGCCGCTCGCGGCGTCGCCACCCACTCCTCCGGCAACCACGCGGCTGCCCTCGCCTATGCCGCTTCACTGCGTGGTGTTCCCGCACACGTTGTCATGCCATCGTCGGCACCTCCGGTCAAAAAGGCTGCAGTGGCTGGCTATGGTGCCCTGATTACCGAGTGCGAGCCGACTCTCGAGGCTCGCGAAAACACACTCGAGGAGGTAGTTGCGCGCACCGGCGCCACCTTCATCCACGCGTACGACAACCCGATGGTGATTGCTGGCCAGGGCACCGCCTCGCTGGAGCTGATCACCGACGCGCCCGATCTCGATTTCATTCTGGCTCCGGTCGGCGGCGGCGGCCTGATGTCGGGAACTGCGATAGCGGTCTCCTCGTCGAGACCGGACATCGCCATCTGGGGGTGCGAGCCGGCGGGCGCGGACGACGCCTATCGATCGCTGCGCGACCGGACCCGTTACCCTTCGGTGGAACCGAAAACCATTGCTGACGGCTTGCTCACCTCGCTCAGTGAGAGGACCTTTCGAATCCTGAGCGAAAACCTCGAGGGAATTCTCACGGTCGGCGAGGAGTCCATCATTCACGCCATGCGACTCTTGTGGGAGCGCATGAAGCTGGTCGTCGAACCGTCAGGTGCGGTGCCGCTGGCGGCTGTCCTGGAACACCCAGGGCGCTTCACCGACCGGCGCGTCGGGCTGATCGTCTCGGGAGGAAACGTCGACCTTGACAGATTGCCGTGGTAAAGCTCCCCCACCGGGGATGTTCTGATTAGGCACCGAAAATGCTCTCGAGGTCTATATTGGCATCGCGCAGTTTCTCCGGCGCACTGGTGATGTAGTTGTTCTCCTTGCCGAAGGTGAGCAGGGCTTTTTCGATCTTTGCCCGACCCCGGTAGAGACGAGACATGACGGTCCCGACCGGAACGGCGAGAATCTCGGCTACTTCCTGATAGGTGTGGCCCTGGATGTCGACCAGGAGCAGAGCCATCTTGTAATCGTGGGGGAGTGAGTTGATGGCCTTGGCGATGTCCACATCCATCTCTTCAGCTACCACCTCGGCTTCGGGTCCCACCTCCCCGAGGCTCAGTTCGGCTGCCGAGAGCTCATCACCGACGTCGCGAAGCTCGTCGAGCTCGAGGTGCTGCGGCGTGGCCCGTTTCTTGCGGTAGGTGTTGATGAAGTTGTTCTTCATGATCCGGAAGAGCCACGCCTTGAGGTTCGTGCCCTCCTCGAAACCCTGGTAGTAACGATAGGCCTTGAGGTAGGTTTCCTGGATCAGATCTTCGGTATCGGCGACGGACCGCGTCATGCGCAGGGCGGTCTTGTAGAGCTGGTTGTAGTAGGGCAGCTCGGCCGAATTGAAGTCCCATGCGGTGGTTTCGTTGGTGTTCATCGTTCCTCCTCGAACTTGAATATAGGTCTCAACTCTATGTTTGTCAAGAAAAAATTTGAATATTTCTAGAAAAATACTAGATTTCCTAGAAATCTTTGAACGAAACGAGCTTTCGGGCGGCGTTGCAGTCAACCCCCCGGCCGGTCAACCGAGGTCGACCACGGTCGACGAATCACGGTGATGAACCTCCGCACAAGATGACGAAACGGAAGGGTATGCAGGTACTGATCGGGGTCCGGGGTGGATTGAATAGAGCCGGCACCACCTGATCCGGACCAGCACCCAGCAACCAGGCTGATCGGCGCGAACTTCAGGTAGGGTGGGAGACAATTCCGAAATCCAAAGTCCAAAACCCGAAATCCGTTTTGGATGGGTTATCCTATGCGGCGTTGCGATTCCGGTGCGGTTGTTATGAGACTGCGGGGTCGCAGTAATGAGGGAGGCAGCGGGTGGGTCTGTTCGGCGGACAGGATCAACCGTGGCGGGCACCGCGTGGTGAGTCTGCCCTGTGCGGTGTCCTGCTGTTCGTCGTATTGATGGCCGTCTGGCTGCTGAACTCCGGTCATTACACCGCTCTCCTGATCAGCTTCGGTATCGCCTCGTCGTTGTTGGTGGTCCTCCTGAGTTGGCGGATGGGCATCGTCGATCGCGAAGGCTTGCCGATCCGGCTCATCCCGCGCGCATTGGTGTATGGGCCGTGGTTGTTCAAAGAGATATTCAAGGCCAACCTCGATGTCTCCCGGCGGGTCCTGAGTCCCTCCAAAACAAATATCAGCCCCCGCCTTTTTGACGCGGAAGCCACCCAGCGGAGCGATCTCGGGCGCGTGATCTACGCGAATTCCATTACCCTCACCCCGGGCACGGTATCGATCGGTGTTCACGGGTCACACATTGTGGTTCACGCCATCGCCAACGATGTTGCCGACGCCCTTCTGGAAGGCGAAATGGATCGCCGCGTGACCTGGCTCGAGGGAGAGGGACCGTGATCGACCAGTTCGGCGTGGCGACGGCAGCTCTCCTGGTCTGCATGATGATGACCCTTTTCCGGTCGATTGCCGGCCCGACCGTTTTCGACCGGGTTCTGGCGGTCAACAGCTTCGGCACCAAAACCGTTCTCCTGATCGCCGTGTACGGATTCCTTACCGGTCGGCCCGATTTCCTCGATCTGGCCATGGTCTATGCCCTGATGAATTTCATTGGAACAATCGCGGTGATGAAGTTCACGCGCTTCGGTGACCTGGCCGGAATGGAGGAAGACGAGGAGGAGAGCCTGTGAGTTGGGCGTCGATTGCCGAGATCTTGAGCTGGGTGTGCATTCTCTCGGGATCCATCTTCCTGCTCATCGGCGGCATCGGCTTGATCCGTTTGCCGGACTTCTACACCCGCATCCATGCGGCGGGCATGACGGACACCATGGGCGCGTGGCTGGTGCTCGTTGGCCTGATGTTCACTGCCGGATGGAGTCTGGTCATGGTCAAGCTGGTCGTGTTGGTCTTCTTCCTCGCAGTCACCAGCCCGTTGGCGAGCCACGCGTTGGCCAAGGCGGCGTACCTTCGCGGTCTGGAGCCGATGCTTGGACGCGAACTGAAAGTCGGGGACGGGAATGATTGAGCTCGTCCATATCGTCCTCTTCACCTTCCTGGCGGTGATCGCCATCGCCATTATTCGCCTCCGAGATCTGTTTGCCGCGGTCATGTTGATGGGGATCTTCAGTCTGATTTCGGCTTCGCTCTTCACCGTGATGGATGCAGTGGACGTTGCCTTCACAGAAGCGGCTGTTGGAGCCGGGATTTCGACCATCCTCATGCTCGCGACCCTGTCTCTGACCAGTAGCCGGGAGAGTACCCGCTTCGCAAGGCCCCAGCCGATGGCGCTGGTGGCGGTCATCATTACCGGTGCAGCATTGATCTACGCTACCTTCGACATGCCACGCTACGGTGACCCGGCTGCTCCGATCCATCACCACGTCGCCGATTACTACATCGAGCGCACCGACCACGAAATTGGCGTTCCTAACATGGTGACGGCGATCTTGGCGTCGTACCGTGGTTACGACACCTGGGGCGAAACCACGGTGATCTTCACCGCATGTGTCGGTGTGATGCTGCTGCTCGGTGGTGCCAGAACCTTCTACCGGTGGCACTATCGGCAGGATGAAGATCAGGACGGCGGAGGATCGGCCCGGTGATCCGCCATGTCATCCTTCGTGTCCTCTCCAAGCTGCTGATTCCGATGATCATGCTCTTCGCCCTTTACGTCCAGTTCCACGGAGACTACGGACCGGGCGGGGGTTTCCAGGCGGGAGTCATTTTCGGCGCAGCGATCATTCTCTACGCCCTGATGTTCGGACTCGACGCGGCGCAGAGGGTTTTTCCGCCAAGGGTCCTCGAGATCCTCGTGGCCTTCGGGTTGTTGCTCTACGGCGGGGTGGGCATCGACGCGATCATGATGGGCGGAAACTTCCTCGATTACGGTGCCCTCGCCCACGATCCGGTCCACGGCCAGCACCTGGGCATTCTCCTGGTCGAGCTGGGGGTTGGGATCACAGTTGCCTCGGTCATGGCCACGATTTTCTATCTTTTCGCCGGCCGGGGACGTACAGATGTTTGACGGAGGGCTCTATCCGTATTGGATCGTCATCTTCCTGATGATGACCGGGCTCTA
>JAJDNM010000060.1 GCA_022340665.1 Acidobacteriota bacterium
CGACCTGCGCTCCCTGGAGACCGGCGAGAACGAGCGCCTCTTCCGTTGTGACCCGGAACGCTACGAGATATTCGTGGATTTTGCCGGAGGCGAGGACAGCTTCGTGATGCGCTCCGAGTCTTCGGTGGACGTTCCCAACTACTTCCTCGCCACCCTCGGCAAGAAGATCGAAGCACCGGAGGGCGAGGCCGCCCGGGCTCACACCCGCACGCCCATCACACACTTCGAGGACCCGACGCCCCAGCTTCGCCAGATCGAAAAACGTCTTGTTCGTTACGAGCGCGACGACGGCGTGCCGCTCAGCTTCCAGCTGATGCTGCCCCCCGGTTACGAGGAGGGAACGCGGCCGCCCACCGTGCTCTACGCCTACCCCCTGGAGTACTCCGACCCGTCCACCGCCGGACAGGTGCGCGGTTCCACCCGCCGCTTCAGCCGCTTCTACGGTGCCTCGCATCTGTTCTTCCTGCTCCAGGGGTACGTGGTGCTCGACCGCACCGCCATGCCGATGATCGGCGATCCCGAGACCACCTACGACACCTTCGTGCCGCAGCTGGTGGCTGACGCCGAGGCCGCCGTCGCCAAGGCGGTGGAGATCGGCGTGGCCGACCCCGAGCGGATCGGCATCATCGGCCATAGTCACGGTGGGCTCATGGTTTCCAATCTGTTGGCCCACACCGATCTCTTCCGCGCCGGCATCGCCCGCTCGGGCTCCCACAACAAGACCATGCAGCCCTTTGGCTTCCAGTCCGAGCGCCGCTCCCTCTTCGAGGCGCGCGACGTCTACATCCAGGTCTCGCCCACCTTCTTCGCGGACCAGGTGAACGAGCCGGTGCTGGTGATCCACGGCAACGCCGACTCCAACCCCGGCACTCTGACCATCCAGTCCGAGGTCTTCTTCGAGGCAGTGCGCGGCTCGGGCGGCACCGCCCGCCTCGTCCTGTTGCCGTTCGAGGATCACGGCTACCGCGCGAAGGAAAGCATCGAGCACGTCCTCTGGGAGCAGCTGAGGTGGTTCGACATGTATGTGAAGAACGCGGAGTAGGAACCAACAAACCGTCGCGGCTCGCCATGAGGCCGAATTCCCGCTCTCCGCAGTGGCGTGATGGACAAAGGGCCATCAGCGTTCAGCCGAGCTGATTCTCTGCCGCCGCTCTCACCTGTAGAATGGGCGCCGACGCGCCGGTAGCTCAATGGATAGAGCATCGGACTTCGGATCCGGCGGTTAGAGGTTCGAATCCTCTCCGGCGCGCCAGTCTTCGTTCTCGACCGTAAGAGAGAACGAAGACTGTCACGGCGTAGCCAACGGCGAAGCCGGACTGACCCGAAACGCTCATCCCGGTCGAGAACTTCGCCTTGGCAAGCCAGACCTCACTTCCCGAGCGTAACGATCCACCTCGCGACGCCCAGCGGCGCCGCTCATGAGTGGCGACCAGGCTCAGAGCGTCCTCTCGGTTTCCATCCTTGTCCGGGTTGTGCTCGCTTCGGCATCGTGATGCGACGACCGAAGGGCAAGGTCTCTCCCGGTGATTCCTCGTTCGGAGGCCGTTGGCAACCAGCATGCCGTGATCACCTGTCAGATGTATATTGAACTTGTGGTTTCCCATTCAAGGCGGCAAGATTTCCGCGTAACCCGCACGGTGCAGTCCCACGGTGACTCTCGTCTTCGTCGCAGTCCTTCATCCGACGATTTCAATCTTCGGCGTCCCGCTGACGCTAACGGCGGGCAACCGACCTGCCGACGACATCGGGAGAGCGTCCCGAGATCCGAGCTCTCCAAATGTGCATCTCCGAGACGGCGCGCCGAAACCTCAAAACACTTTGAGAATGCATAGAGTCAATCATGAACACAGCTAAACCCGTAAGTCTCAACCTCAATCTTCGCGGCATGGGGCAGTCCGCAACCCTTGCCATCAACGAGCAGAGCCGTTTGCTCCGTGAGCAAGGCCAGACCGTCTTTGCGATGGGACTGGGCCAGTCACCATTTCCGGTTCCAGAGTCTGTGATCGAGGCTCTCAGGCTGGCCGCTGCCGAAAAAGACTATCTGCCGGTGAAAGGCTTGCCGGCACTTCGTGAGGCAGTGGCGAACTTTCACCGGAATCACGAACAGATCGACGCCAACCCTGACGGCGTCATCATCGGACCCGGCTCCAAAGAGTTGATGTTCCTTCTCCAGCTGACGTTTTACGGTGAGATCATCGTCACCTCTCCCTGCTGGGTCTCGTACCTGCCTCAGGCCCGCATCATCGGTCGCACGGTCAGCGTGATTCCCAGAAGCTTCGAGCAGAAGTGGAAGCTGACAGCCGAGCAGCTGACCAACACTCTCGAGGGCGAGGCGGACGACTATCGTCCACGGCTGTTGGTATTGAACTACCCCGGCAACCCGACGGGCCAAAGCTACTCCGCCGATGAACTCGAGCAGATCGCGGAAGTGGCCAGGCGATTTGGGGTGATCATTCTCTCGGATGAGATATACGGCCACCTCCACCACCGGGGAGAACATGTCTCCATTGCCCGCTTCTATCCGGAAGGCACGATTGTGAGTTCCGGGCTCTCGAAATGGTGCGGTGCCGGCGGGTGGCGGCTGGGCACGTTCTATTTTCCGCCGGACCTCGGGTGGTTGCTGGAGGCTCTGACCGCCGTAGCCAGCGAAACATACACGTCAGTCTGCGCCCCGATTCAGCACGCAGCTGTTCACGCCTTTCGTTGCGGTGTGGATATCGAACGGTATCTCTGGCACGCGCGCCGGATTCTCTCTGCTCTGGCGAGCCAATGTACGGACATGCTCCGTCAGGCGGGCCTTGGTGTGCATTTACCGGATGGAGCGTTTTATCTTTTCGTGGACTTCACGCCGATACGTGAGCGTCTGGCGGCTCGCGACCTGGGTGATGGCCCCTCGCTCTGCAAACGCCTGTTGATGGAGACGGGCGTGGCCATCCTGCCGGGGGCATCCTTCGCGCGGTCGCCGCAGGAGCTCACCGCCCGGCTTGCGTACGTGAATTTCGACGGCGCCCGCGCCCTCGCCGCAAGCCAAAATACCCCCCTTGACCAGGAGCTGCCCCCGGGTTTCCCGCGAGAATATTGTGAGGATGTTCTGGTGGGGGTTGAACGACTCGTCGAGTGGGTTGGGGCCGAATCATAAGCCCGAAACACCAGAGAATTTTGCCTGCAACTGTGCCAGCGGGCCGAGGCCGACGACGACGTTCAAATGCGAGTGTGTGAGCGCCGCGAGTCGGCTATTTCTTTTTGAATACAGCTCGCCAGCCCGTGGGGTGCGGTACCGGCCGCAGCCGCAATGCCGCGCCCTGAGAACTCTCGTGGGCGGGCTCGCAGACGTACAGCAGCGAAGGATCGATGGATCTCGCTCGTTGCAGCATTTGCCCGGTCTGGCGGCGCGGCGCCACTGCATAAACCAGAGTGACGGCTCCATCAACACCTTCGCCCTCGAACGCGGCGACGTCGCGACCATCTTCACGAATGGCTCGCGCGATCTCCGTTCCGTGGGTGGTAGAGATGATGCGCACGACCGAGGTACCCATCGCCAGCTTCCGTTCGACCAGAATGCCGATAGCGTTGCCGGCAGCAAAACCGCCGGCGAAGGCAAGCGCGAGAAACACGCTCTCATTGATTCGAGAAATGACCTGGCTGACGGCCAGGATCCAGATCAACACCTCGAAAAAACCGAGAAAGGCGGCAACCGTGATGCGGCCCTTGACGATGGAAACTGTTCGAATCGTTCCCAACGTTACGTCACAGATTCTGAGAACAAAGATCACGGCGCACAAGAGCCAGACCGGAATCGAGGCCACCCACTCCATCATCGTCCTGCCCCCCCCTTCTTGATGATCAACACCGTCATATCGTCCTCGAGGGGAGCGAACGCCAACGATTGCTCGCGCACCGCCTCGAATATCCCGTGAGCCGAGCGGTGCTTGTTGTCGCGGATCACCTGTTCAAGTTCATCCGGCACGAAGTTTCGTCCGTCGTCACGGCTTTGTTCACTGAGACCGTCCGTGTTGAGTACGAGGATATCGCCATCACCCAGGAGGTTGACCTCGTTGACCGTATAACGCGGCTTGTACCCCAGGGGGCTGAATATCCGGGTGGCGTCGGTGGTGTCCTCTGATGGGAAGAGGCCCAACGGCGAAAACGACACCAGGCGGTCGGGACAGATGGTGACGAAACGGTCGTATTCGGCGGAGAACACGAGAGGGAGTGGGTTGCCCGCGTTCAAGAATCGAAACTGTCCGGCGCCGGAAATCTCGCCGTAGTGGAGCGTGATGTACTTTTCGAAGGAAAGCGAGTTGTAGAAACGCGTGTTCAAGTTCTCGAAGAGTGCCGTGGTGATCTCTCCAAACTGGTCGAGCTCATACAGCACCCCGGTCAGAAAGGCCTGGTGGAGCATGGCCGCAGCCAGTGCGTCGGTTATCCGATGGCCTGAGACGTCGGCAACAAGAATGCCGAGTCGATCTCTGGTCTTCTCGAGCCTGGCCGCGACTTCGACCTGGTCACGCGCCCTCGCAGATTCCATTCTCTGATCCAGATCGTATCGACGTTCGAAATCGACGTACACAATATGATCGCCGCCTGCGGCCCCGTTCAAAAACACCGATTCACCGTAGACCTCGATCTGACCGATTCGCATCCCGGCGTGGGGCGGCTGAATCAACCGGACGATGTCAACGAAATTCTCGATCTCGGCACAACATATTCCTGGTGGTAAATCAGTGCGTTTTGCTTCGTCTTCCATTTCGCTGCCTCGATGAAGGTATGCAACAGGATTTAGTCAAACAGTGATCGCTACTGTTGAAGTGGCATGGTGGCGCAAAATCTGGTCCAATTCAACTGCCGGACGAAACCCGGATGACACGAGACCTGAACCGGTGCATCGCAGAGGCGGTGAAAAAGGAACTCGGTTGAAGCCTTGGCGAACACAAAAAGGCTCGCCGATCGGATTTGGAGCCAAAACGACAAAGGCGTGACCGCCTTGATCCACGATCTCGCGTTGGGATAGAAGAACACGAGCAAGGGCAATGCCCCAGCGACCAAAAACCCAATTCGTTACTGCACCGAGAGTGTTTCATCCACCAGATTGGATTTATAGGAAATGGAAAATACGGAATTTAAGTGATTGATTTTGAATGCTGCCGGAGCTGGGGGTCGATCACGCTGAAAAGCAGCGGCTCGTGGTTGCAGGCGAAAAGGACGGATGGATGGTGGCCGCCGTACGACCACCCGTTGGATCCGCCAAGATGCCGCGCGCGACCTACCACAATGAAGCCACAGGCGGAGCCGGGAGCGCGCGAGCAACCAACACGCAAGAAGAAATGGTGCCGGAGGCGGGGGTCGATCACGGCGAGAAGCGGCAGCCCATGGCTCAGGCCGTCATGCCCGGGGGCGGCCTTGAGCCATCCGCCGGTTCCGTCGGGACGCCGCGCGCAAAGCGCGCGAGCAACCCACAGATTGAAGTATGCCGGAGGTGGGGGTCGAACCCACACGGGATTACTCCCAAGGGATTTTAAGTCAGATAAATACCCTTATTATCAACAATTAAATTCAAAAACCATCAACACGACACCGCACCTGTCAACACCAAGGTTGAATTTCCCTCAGGGCTC
>JAJDNM010000061.1 GCA_022340665.1 Acidobacteriota bacterium
GGTGGGGGAAGAGTGAACTTGGGCCTGAAAAATTCAATGCCGGTGATGAGGCTGCGGCCTTGAAGAAGTGTCTCGAGCTCATGGGGTATGAGGACAAGCTCGTCGTCGCCGGTCTGTCGTATGGCGGGTTTCTGATCCAAGTTTTCGCTCATCAGTACCCTGAGTTGGTGAGCGGGATGGTCCTGATAGACCCTATGAACGTCTTTTTTGTCGATGAATTCGGGCTGGAGAACCTCAACGCGGTCACGCCCTATTTCGAGAACCCGGTCGATGATTCCCAGAGGGCTGGTAACCGGATGGTCGATCATTTCTCCGAATCGATCCGCCTCATCCGTGGAAAGTTGCTTCCCGCCGGGATCCCGGCAATCCTGCTGACGGCCGGGATCTTCCCCCTCGAGCCGGAGCTGTGGCGCGACTGCCACCGGAAGCTGGTCGCCGGTTCAGAGAACCACCGTATGGTGATCGCCGAAGGGAATCACCATGACATCGTGCAGGAGAATCCTGATCTCGTCATTGAGACGATCACCGAATTGATCGATCAGATCAGATAGTACTTCCGATTTATTGTTGCGAGGCCCTGACGGGCGGTACCCATCAGACAACAATGGTGCAATGGTGAACGTGGCACCCATAATGATAATCATCCCATCATCCTGCAAAGGAACAACGTGAAACGTGGTACCCATGCAATTCAACGAGGGCGGGTGTGTGGAGGTGGCACCCGTGGGTTGCAGGAGGGCCTCAGGGTGTTTCGGCTTCGGCCCAGGGAGCAGTTTCAGACGGCGGCTCGATGTCGTAAAGTACGGCCGCCTCGCCCTGATCAGCAATCAGTTTTTCGAAATGCCGTAAGATCTTCGCGCGACGCCCCATCAGGGCTTTCATCTCGGCCTTGCTGAGGTACGGCGTCAGTGCTTCCCTGATCTCGTTCTCGCTCGAGTTCCGCAACCCCTCCCACATGCCTCGCTCGCATTGACGTATATTCGCGAGCGGATAGTACAGAACCGTGGTGTTGCCGAAACAGCGTGTGCAGTCGATAAACCACAAACGCCAGTTGGCGTCGATCAAAAGGTTACTGAAATTGCTGTCACGGTTCGCCACGAGATCGTCGAAGATTTGCAACAGCAGGCGTTGCCCGTTCCACCGTCTCAGATCTGGCGGATCTGCCTTGAACTCGCGCTCGCGTTGATTCTCGGTGACAGTCTCCTCGAGCCAGATGCTGATGGCTCCCTGCGCAGTCTTGATTTGGCGAGAAACGACCAGCGGCACACGGTAGAGGCCGAGCAGCCGGTCCAGGCGGTACGCCGCAATGCTGTACCGGTAGCTGTCGCGCCAATTGAATGAGAAATGAGAACGCCCGTTGATCCTCTCGGTGACGTCGCGCCGCGTGATATCGATGTGATTGAACGCTGCGTGAGCTTCGATGCCGTCAGATTTGAGGGTCAGTTTCAAGGGATTGGTGATGCCGGTGGGGATCTGCGTTTCATCGATGATTTCGGCCGCGGTGAGAAAGGATTCTATTTCCTCGTCGGTCTGGAAAGGCAGCGGCCGTCCTTCAGTGTCGAGGTACAGATAACCCTCAAGTCTCGGGGCTTCGGAATTCGTCAGAGACTCCGCTTCCTGCTCGGGTGCTGTCGTCGAGATTCCTACCGCCGCCCCGAATAGCGTCAGGCAGAGCCATAAGACTGCCGCCGCAAGCATCGAATTCCGATTCTTCACCTTTCTGGGGAGGCTACAGTGCGATTCGAGATCTCGTCAAGCTAGTAGGGTGTGGCACGTGAAAGGTGCCGTAGGGTGCCACGTACATGACGTGCTCCCCATTTTCGTACCACGAGAAATGGGGGTGATCGACACGGCTGATCTTCCTCGTGCACCCCGGTGGGCAATGCGGAACTCGGCGCCCATCGCGCCCATGCGACCGGGACAGGCCGCACCTGTGGTACGTTCGCCCCCAAGGACTGAAAATGAAGATCCAGGTCTGCAGGGGGCTCGTGCAGCTTTCGGTGGCCGGCCTGCTCGCCGGAGCGCTGCTCGGGTGCGACGGCCAGCGCGCCGAGGCGCCGTCCACGGCGGCGGTGGCCGGCGGCCCGGCGCCGGCGAAGAAGAAGCCCAACGTGCTGTTCATCGCGGTCGACGACCTCCGGGCCGAGCTCGGATGCCTCGGCAGCCCTCACATCAAGACCCCGAACATCGACCGGATCGCGGCGCGAGGCGTTACCTTCACCCGGGCCTACTGCCAGCAGGCCGTGTGCAATCCGTCGAGGGCCTCGCTGATGACCGGTCTCCGGCCCGATTCCACCCGCGTGTGGGACCTGCGCACCGACTTCCGCGACACCATTCCGGACGTGGTCACCCTGCCGCAGCACTTCAAGCGGCACGGCTACTTCACCACTGCGGTCGGTAAGATCTACCACAATACGCTGCCCGACGACGCGTCATGGAGCGAGCCCAAGCTGCACGTGGACGGCTTTCCGTTCGATCCGGACGCGGTCTACCTGAACGAGGAGAACGTTGCCGCCCAGGAGGCCAAGAAGGAGCGGTACATCGAGGCGGGCGAGCAGGACAGGCACATCGATCGCTTGGGCCACTGGTATATCAAGACCGTGGCCACCGAGATGGCCGACGCGGACGACAGCGCCTACTTCGACGGCGCCCAGACCGACCTGGCGGTGGACAAGATCGCCGAGCTGAAGGAAAAGGATCAGCCGTTCTTCTTCGGCGTGGGCTACTACCGGCCCCACCTCCCATTCAACGCGCCCCGCAAGTACTGGGACATGTACGACCCCGAACAGATGTCGCTCGCCGATAACGGTTTCATGCCGAAGGGCGCGCCGATCATGTCAATCAACACGATGCGCGAACTCCTGGGCTACGACGACTTCCGCGACGAGCCGACGCCCTACGAGGGGGTGCTGGCCCCGGAGCGGCAACGCCACCTCAAGCACGGCTACTACGCCTCGGTGAGCTACGTGGATGCCCAGATCGGCCGACTGCTCGACGCCCTCGAAGATCTCGGGCTGGCCGACGACACCATCGTGGTGCTGTGGGGCGATCACGGCTGGAAGCTCGGCGAGCACGCCAGCTGGTGCAAGATGACCAACCTGGAGATCGACGCTCGGGTGCCGATGATCATGAGCGTGCCGGGAATGGCGGGCAACGGCCGGCAGAGCAACGCCCTCGTAGAGTTCGTAGACATTTACCCTACACTGTGCGAGGCGGCCGAGCTGCCGCTGCCCGAGGGGCTCGAGGGCACGAGCTACCTGCCTTTGCTCGAGGAGCCGGACCGTCTGTGGAAGACCGCCGCGTTCAGCCAGTTCCTCAGGGAGGGCATATGGGTGGCACCGGACGGGGTGGAGTACATGGGCTACGCGGTGCGCACTGATCGCTACCGCTACGTCGAGTGGGAGCGCTGGGACGACCGGAGCTTCGCCGCACGCGAGCTGTACGACCACCAGATCGATCCCCACGAGAATGTCAACATGGCCGGCGACCCGGCCTACGCCGCAGCCCTGGAGGAGGCGGCCGCGATTCTCGAGGCTGGCTGGAAGGGAGCGCTGCCGCCGGGTCGCGACTAGCCCGGAGATCCGGAGATCAGAGGGGAAAAGGGGTCCCACGTCAAAGGGGTGCCCTACGACAAAAATGGTGCGCTCTGAAGGTGGCACCCCTGGGTGTTCAGCGCGGCAGCAGATCTTTGATGAAGGCCTGCTCGTAGTGGCCGGCGCGGAGGACGGCGGCCTCGCCCTTGTCGTTTCGGTGTGGCGTGCGGTATTCCCACACTACCTGGCCCTCGGACGTGACCTCGAAGACGCGACCTTGATTGGAGGACCCGATGAGCGTGGTGCCTCCGCTCAGCCTTTGGACGGTGCCCCGAGAGTGAGAGCAGAACGACTCCTGGGGGTTCCCACGGTACTCCCAGACGATGCTCCGGGTGAGTGGGTCGAGCTCGATGACCCGGGACCATTGTTCATTCTGATCGCTTTCAAGGCTGCGACTTCGGTTGTCGAAGATCAAGAGATTCCCGTTGGTCAGCAAACACGCGTCGTGGGGTCCGACGATCTCACCCTGACCCCATGCCCAGAGGACTCTTCCCCGTACCCAGTCGACAATCGCGACCGTGTCTTGCTTGCGCGAGGTCACCATCACGTTGGTCGCGTCGAAGAGGGGAGACTCCGCAGCGAGCTTGCCGCCGGGCATCCAGTGCAGGAAGTTGGCATGGATGAAGTCGCGCGCCGGCTTCCCGTCCTCGTCGACCACCGGTCGGAATGTGAATAGGTCCGGGTTTGCAGTAAGCATGTCCGTAAGAGATTGCTCTTCTTGTGGTTCGCCATCCGGGGAGAGAAGGAGGATGCCGTTGTCCAGGACGACGCGAACACCCTCGGGATCGGACAGGCGGCGCGCCCGGGAGGTGAGCACTGCGATCCGGCCGTCAGAGATCTCGACGGCGTGGTGGTGAACCGGGAGTTGACGCTTCCATAGGAGTTCCCCATTGAAGCCCAGGCGAAGGAGGACTCGGTGTCGCTTGCGGTTGTCGCCGGTCGCCTCGGTGGCGACCACGAGCAGGTCGCCATTCGCGGTCAGGACGGCGCGTTCCCAGTTTCCAAAGTCTCTTTTCCAATCCCAAACGAGGTCGCCGTTCGAGTCGACGAGCTCTGCCCGCGCTAGCACCGGGTAAGTGAGCAGCACGTAGTCTATCGACGAGAGCTGAGGGAGATGAACGACGACACCCGTCGAGGCATCATCAGGTGGTGGCGGCGCGAACTCGAGATAACCGAGGGCATCGAGCCGTAGGGCTTCGTCCTCGGTCAGCACCGATTCCGTGTCTTGAGCTGGCCGGTCAACCTCATGGGATTGCGGACCGCAGCCGCAGGCCAACAAAACCGTGACGACCGCCCAGGCAAAGCGCGCCAGGATCTTCCCCGAGGTCGAGGCGGCAGAGAATCCGTTCACAGCCGGCGGAGTGTAGCTACCTTCGTTCAGCACGGTCAAGCAGCGGTGCCGGATGGGATGAGTGGAAGGGCAAGGAAGGGTGCCAGAGGGGTGCCACGTTCCGCATTGCAGCATAACGAACGTCCGTAGGCGGTGATTGCGTGGTGGAGGGCGTCAAGCCGCTTCCTGAAATCCTCGTCTTGCCGCTCGTTCTCCAATTTCAGGTTGGGTCATCGGGTGATGTCACGTGATCGAAATCCGTATCGCGCCAGGGCGAGGGTCGTAAACGTGACGCGACCGCGGTAGAGATCGGGAGATCGAACGTGGCACCCATGATGTGGCACTCACCGCGTGCAACAATGATGAAGGTGACACCTATCAGCGAAAAGGGAGAGAGTCTCATGAGATACCCGAATATCCGGTTGGGAGTGATCTGTCTTTCAGTCACGTCGCTGTACGCTTGTGCTCCCCACTCTGAACAGCGGGCTGGGCCTGTTGTCGACGAATCCAAGAGTATCGAAGCGGATGTGGGAGCGATCAAAAGAGTGAATGCCGATTTGATCGTGGCCTTCCACAATGGCGACGCAAACGCTGCGGTCGCCCTCGTAATGGACGATGCGGTTGATCTTCCTCCAAACCGCCCTGCGGTGATTGGCAAGGAGGCCATTCAATCATCCGTTCAGTCAGACTTCGACCAATTCACCTGGAATTTCACCGATCAGATTGTTGAGGTACAAGTAGATGGCGATTTGGCGGTCGTCTGGACCAACTACATGGTGACACTGACCCCCAA
This sequence comes from Acidobacteriota bacterium, assembly GCA_022340665.1. Lineage (NCBI taxonomy): Bacteria > Pseudomonadati > Acidobacteriota > Acidobacteriota bacterium. Next base: position 5,717 of record JAJDNM010000061.1, read on the forward strand.
ACACGGCGGCGAACAGATCGAGAGAAGTGGCAAGTGGCTCAAGGTCCTGAAAAGGCAGACCGACGGCTCGTGGAAGTTCTCACGCAACATTTGGAACAGCCATAATCCACCAACCAAACCACCCACCAGTTGAAGGGAAATCGCTGCCGGATAAAGGTGGCGCCCGTTTGCCATAGGTGTCGTGGTGTCCGCATGCTCAGCCCCGGTGAAGAAGAGTGCAATGGTGAACGTGGCACCCGTTCCCCGTTCGTTCGCGGCAATAGTGCGGCGCCCAAAATTGTTTCCCAGTTAGCTGGCGTGTGGCGTGACGACGAAAATCCGCTCTACGCCTTTCCAATCGCCCAATAAATCGCACTCTGAGGCCGACCGAAATTTTGCAAGGAGAATTCGATGAACTCGCCAATTCTTGGACTTCACCATGTCACCGCGATAGCCGGTGACCCGCAAATCAACGTCGACTTCTATGTCGGCGTGCTGGGGCTGCGCCTCATCAAGAAGACCGTCAACTTCGACGATCCTTCGACCTACCACCTCTATTACGGCGATGGCGTCGGGAGCCCCGGTACGGTCATGACCTTTTTCCCATGGCCGGGCGCTCGCCGCGGAACCCTTGGCTCTGGCCAGACCTCCGCTACGGCCTTTGCCGTGCCGAAACACTCCCTCGACTTCTGGCGTCAGCGTTTCGAGGAGTCGCTCGTACGTGCCGACGGTATCGAGCGCTTCGGTGTGCCAGGGCTCGCTTTCTCCGATCCAGATGGGTTGCGGCTCGAGCTGCTGGCAAGCGCCCAGCTGGGTGTCGGTCGGGAGCCGTGGGACGGCTCGTCGGTGCCGGCGGAGCACGCGATTCGCGGCTTCGACGGCGTCACCCTTCTCCATGCGGACAGCGATATGACGGAGCGATTGCTGGTCGACGCCATGGGTTTCCGTCGGGTGGTGGCCGACGGGCGGCGCGTACGCTTCGAATCGGGTGACGGAGGTTCCGGGACCTTTGTCGACCTGCTGAACGACCCGGGCGCGACTTCGGGTCGCGTGGCGTGTGGCTCGGTCCACCACATCGCCTTTCGGCTGGCCGACGATGATGCCCAGGCCGGGTGGCAACATCGCCTCTTCGAAGCCGGTCATCCAACCACCGAGGTGAAGGACCGCATGTACTTTCATTCGATTTACTTCAGAGAGCCCGGCGGCGTACTCTTCGAGTTGGCGACTGACAATCCCGGCTTCGCGACGGACGAATCGGTCGAAGAGCTGGGCAGTGGACTGCGCTTGCCGCCCTGGTTCGAAAGTGCTCGTGATCGCATCGAGAAGTCCCTTCCCGCACTTGAACAGCCAGGAGACAGAAAGGCTGGGGAGGCGGCGTGAAGCTCGAGCCCATCCACGCCGCAGGAAGGGTCGCGTACTCCGGCATCGATGTTCGAGAAGCCGAAAGGGCCATGATCCTCGTCCACGGTCGAGGGGCGACGCCGGAGTCGATTCTGGCACTCGCCGACGAGCTGCCGGGAGACCTCGGCTTCGCCTTCGTGGCGCCGGGAGCCTCGGAGTCGAGCGCACATCCCAGGAGCTGGTACCCGAACAGCTTCCTCGCACCGATCGAGGCGAATGAGCCCGGTCTCTCTTCGGGGCTTGCGAAAATCGAGGAAACAGTGATGGAGCTGGGGGAGCACGGTATCGGGCCGGAAAACACCGTGTTGCTCGGATTTTCCCAGGGCGCCTGCTTGACGGCCGAGTTCGCCGCCCGACATGCGCGGCGGTGGGGTGGCGTGGTAGCCCTCGCCGGTGGCCTGGTTGGCGACGGTGACGCACCCCGCGACTACGCCGGCGCCTTCCACGGCACGCCGGTCTTTCTCGGCTGCTCCGATCGCGATCCCCACGTTCCAGTGTCGCGGGTTGACGAGACGGAAGAGGTGCTGCGTCGGATGGGTGCTCGTGTCGAGAAACGGATCTACCCCGGAATGCCCCACACGGTCATCCGCGACGAGCTGGACTGGGTGGAAAACACGATGCGTCGTTTGGCGAACCAGCAGCAGCACGAATCGACGCAGGTAGGGATCCACTCCGGATGACAGCTGGCGGCGAGCGACTCGACTGAAGTGTATGGATGCTGCGAGCTCGTCAGCTGGGGCGCTCGAGCTTGAAGGTGTCGAGGGTACGGCACCACAGAGAGCCGCCCATGCGGCCGACGGCCCGTAATCGCTCTGGGAGAACGCGCCCGTCAGAGGGGTCTCGCAGCGCGGGGTCGATGTGCATCAACACCACTCGGCCGACGACCAGGGAACCGGCCCCGCCCGCCTCCCCGTAGCTGCGGATCTCCTCGAGCGTGCACTCCAGTCCCACCGGCGACTCGGCCACCAGCGGCGCCTTCACCCGCTCGGCCGCCACCGGAGTCAGCCCCGAATGCTCGAACTCGCTCTCGCCGTAGGGCAATGAAGCTGCGCAGCTGTTGACCCGCTCGGCAATTTCTTCGGTCACCACCGACACCGTGAACTCCCCGACCTGCTCGACATTTCTCAGCGTGTCCTTCTTGGTTCCGGTGCGACCCGCGCGATGGGGTGCGAAGGCAAGAAACGGCGGGTTCGAGGACACGATGGTGAAGAACGAAAACGGCGCGAGGTTGGGGACTCCGTTGGAGTCGACTGTCGCCACCAGCGCAATTGATCGTGGAATCACGACCTCGGTGAGCCGCCGGTAACCGTCGACCCACGACGAGGTTGCAGTGTCAATCGTGTCACGTTTGAGTTCGGCCATAATGCCTCGATTCTACATTGATCATCCGTTCCATCTCCAATAGGTACCTGTACAAAACTGAGTTCATGCGACGAGAGGCACCCATGGTGCACGACGTCCCAAGATCCCCGGACTTGGCACCTATGCGAGCCCTAGAGTCATGAAGTGATACATGGCACCCAGACGTGGCACCCATGCACGAAGAAACACCGAATGTATGAAGCTGGCACCGTTATGGCAGGGTTTGCCAGTCGTTCCATGCCTCGAACACCAGAGTCGCGATCAGCATGAAGAACACGTAGGCAAGCATCAGGGTCAGCGCGATCAGGCAGCCGCTGGAGCGGCGGCGGGCCGCCCAGCGCAGCAAGAGCCCGAAGCCGACGAAGACGATGAGAAGGGCACCCATCATCATGGGACCGACCTGAGGGGACACCTCGGGGGTGTACACCGGGTTGGCGATCGAGTCGACGAAGGCCCACAGGAGAACGAGCAACAGGATGCCCCAGAGCGTCCAGCTCATAGGGATGAGAAATCTCGTGATTCTGCTCATGCGATCACCCGGCTTCGTATCAATCATGTTCGGTTTCGCCGGGGCAAGGTTACCAGAAGGGTGCCACGATCCGCATTGCAACATTACGAACGTCCATAGGTGGCGATTGCGTGGTCGAGGGCGTCAGGGTGCTTCCTGAGATCCTCGTCTTGCCGCTCGTTCTCCAATCCCAGTTTGAGCCATCGGGTGATTGAGCACCCGTGCTTGTCGATCAGGGTGGCGATGTCACGTGATCGAAATCCGTATCGCGCGAGGGCGAGGGTCGTAAACGTGACGCGACCGCGGTAGAGATCGGGAAATCGAACGTGGCGCCCATGCACGGCAACCATGACGATGCAACAATACGGAACGTGGCACCCATGTGGCACCCATGCGAAGGGTGGCACCCACGGTGAACGAGGTACCTGTGGAGCGTCAGTCGAATTGGACCGATCGCTTTGTGAACGCTCCGTCCATCCACCAGCCGGTTATCGGAAACATCGGCTTCGCGAGAGAGTCGGCAACCGTGCCCACGGTGACCAGCACCGGCGCGTAGTGCTCCCACGTTGGCAACGCCATGTTGACCGCGGGAGCGGAACGCTGGAAGTCGAGCAATGCGTCCACATCGAATCGAGAGAGCACGCTCTCAGCCCAGGCGTCGAAATCTCGCGCCCAACCCGGCGTTCCGGGACGGAATGCGTATCTCATGTTGTGGGTGAGGAATCCGCTGCCAAAGACCAACACGCCCTCGTCGCGAAGCGGCGCAAAGGCACGACCGAGCTCGAACAGCTCCTGCGGTTTCAGGCGAGGCATCGAGATCTGGAGCACAGGCACGTCGGCGTTCGGATACATCGCGACTAGCGGTACGTACGCGCCGTGGTCCAATCCGCGTCCCGGCTCGTCGGTACTTGGAATGTCCTTCTGCCGCAGAAGTTCGCGAACTCGTTCGGCAAGATGGGGCGCTCCGGGTGCCGGGTACTGTGTTCGATAGTAATGCTCCGGAAACCCGAAGAAATCGTAGACGAGTGGAACGGTTCGCGTTGCACCGAGCGCCGTTGGGCGCTGCTCCCAGTGGGCCGAGACCATGAGGATGCTCGTCGGACTGGGCATTTCGTTCGCCCACGAGGCGAGCTCAGCCATCCAATCTTGGTCCTCGAGCAACACCGGCGCGCCGTGCGCGGCGAAGATCGCCGGCATGCGTCGTGCTCCCGAATTCACGTTCCTGTCAGCCTGAGTGTCGTGATTCACGGAAAGCATTGTGACACGAGGTGACCTCAAGATGTGTCAGGGGACTACGTATCCCATCTGGCACCGATCTAAAACTCAATTCTGTAATTGTGAACGTGGCGCCCATGTGCATGTGGTGCGCGCCCAAGTTCCGCGGGCCTGGTACCTGTAAACAATGCCGAACGTGGCACCCATTTTTTCACGCATGATCGCGAACGATGGCAACGTCTCCGTTGGGATGTCGTCTATGTGCTCTCGACTGGCCTCCCCAGCAAAGTCACGATCACCGTGGTCAAAATAGATACGATGGCGCCCCATGTCGCGGCCGAGTACGGGTTGGTTGCATAGAACGCAAACCAGACCCCGAACTCTTCGAGGGGGGTATCGACAAGCCACAACCCGGACACGATCTCGCCGCGAATCAGGATGAAGGTGATGGCGCCGGACCAGAAACCTGCGATCGCAGCAACAGTGGTGACGCGGGGCCAAATGGAGCCGAACACCAACGGACCCATCAGCGAGGCAACGAAGCCGCCGACGCCGAGCCACATCAAAAGCACGATGTTCATTTCCATCGTGGCCCAGCCCAGGACGGCCGCGCCGACAATCGTCAGCACGGCCGTCACGCGGCTGATCGCCAGGACGTTTCGATCCAGCCGTTCGCGCGACAGACCGGGCTGAAACCTCGGAGCCAGGCTGCGGCGGTAGATATCGTTTGCAAAGACCTGGGAAGTCGAGATGACCAGGCCGTCGGCCGTCGACATGATGGCCGAGAGGATGCCGACGCCGAGCAGTGCCGCGAGCCAGGGGGGGAAGATCTGGATGAACAGAGCGGGTAACGCGCTGTTTGCGCCACCGCTGGTTTCGAACAGTGTGTCGCCGAGCACGACCCGGGCCGTCATGCCGCCGAAGGTGATCGCCGGCAGGACCAACCCAAAGGTGCACGCCATCGCCACGAATCGGGTTCGCGAGTCTTCGTCTTTGAGCGCCCAGAGCTTGTTGCCGATGTGGGGCAGAAGCCCGAGGGGGATGTGGGCCACGGTCACTGTCACGGCGGCCCACCACGAGGCGGTCACGGTGCTTGCCGGATTGAAGGTCGCGAGCAGCTCGGCATCCTGCACCTTCAAGCCGTCGATCAGCCTGCCGAAGCCGCCGGTGCCGACGCCGAGGAAGAACATCACCGCGACGGCGACGGCGATTCCGAGCATCAACAGGCCCTGGGCACCGTCCGTCAAGATATCGGCGTGAGCGCCACCGAGCGTCACGTAGCCAAGCAACACGGCCGTTGTGATGCCTAGCGCCCAGCTCTGAGGCACCCCGAGCATCATCTCGAAAATGACGAGTCCCGAGACGAGCTGGCTCGCGAGATAGAACAACAGCATCAACGAGAAGATGGCGACCGACAGACGCATCCATTCAGACTGATACTGCTCGCCCAGATACTCCGGCATCGAGCGCGCGCCCGCCTCGTACCCGACCCTGGCGATCGTGCGCTGGCAGATCAGGACACCGATGTAGACACCGAGCGGGTAGCAGAATGCGATCCACAGTGTCGACATGCCGTAGCTATAGGTGAGACCTGGGAGCCCGAGGAAAGTGGCCCCGCTCGCAGCTGTCGAGGCAAAAGCAAGCGCGAGCACGAACGGTCCGTAACTGCGCCGTGCCGTCGCGAAGTCGTCCGCGCTCCGAACGCGCCGACTGCCGAGATAGCCGAAACCCAGCATGATAGCGATGTAGACGGCTAGAAACAGCCAGGCCCAGGTGTGAAGATCCATCCGATTCATTCCTCAGTGCGGTCAAACGGCATGCGTCACTCTACCGAATCCACGCGTACCACGATCCTCATGTGGCACCCATGATCGCATCCATCATGAGACACCCATGCCAACGCAACAATGCGAAGGGTGGCACCCATGGCACCCATGTGCATGCGCGACTCCTCGACCATCAATCTGTATGATCCGCTCGGCCGCGTCCGGCTCTGCCTCGAGGTGGACAGCTCCGGCGAACCTAAGATCGAGTTTCTCGACGAAGAGGGCGAGTTGGTGAAGAAGGTCCGGCCGGACGATTAGGGTGTACCAATCACATCGTCACATTAGGGATTGCAGGGTCATGAAGTGATACGCAGCATCCATGCGGACGGGACAACCCGGTTTTACCCAGAAATCACTACAAATCGACAAATGTGAACATGGCACCCATCACGCACACGTCAGGCACCCATCCGATCGAACCGCTGGGCCGGAATCTCGTTGTACGAGGCGAGGGCACGACATCATTGTTCGCAGTCGAGGCGCCAGACCTTTTCGAGAGGAACGCACGCATGCGCGAGAATCCACCGGCACACTGCAACTCTGCTCCGGGAACCCGTCCGATTTGGCAGTATTTTGCACTCACCTTCGTTTTGAGCTGGGCCGCGTGGCTCCCCAGATGGCTCCTCTCGTCAGGCCTTCTCGAACCGACGCCAGTGGTAAACACGGTCGCGACCACAGGTATTTGGCTCGGCGGCATCGGGCCATCTCTGGCCGCCTTCATTCTGGTCTTGAAGGACGGGGGGCGAAAGGCCGGCGTCGACCTGGCTCGCCGCGCCCTGCAGTGGAAGATCGGGATATGGTTTCTACCGGCCGTCCTGCTGGTGCCTGCCAGCGCACTCGTTTCACACCTCGTGAATGCAGCCTTCGGCGGGGTCTTTCCGAATAGGGAAATTCACGCGACACCGTGGATGATCGCTCCACTGTTTATGGTGTTCATTGTGCTCCAGGCGTCCGAAGAGTTCGGATGGAGGGGGTATGCCCTCGATCGTTTGCAGGCGCGTTCAGGCGTCCTGGTCGCCAGCCTTGTCGTCGGCTGCGCATGGGCCCTCTGGCACCTGCCCATGTTCGTCGTTTCCGGTTTTCCTCAGCGTGAGGCTTCCGTTCCTTACGGTCACTTCGCCGTCACCCTGGTCGCGGTTTCGGTGCTGATGACCTGGATGCAAAACGGGGCTTCCGGAAGCCTCGTGCCCGCGTTTCTGTGCCACGCATCGATCAACCTCACCGGAGAGGTGCTCCCCCTGTGGAGCCAGGGAGGAAGTGGTCAGGAAGATTCGGCTGCGTGGATCGTCGCCAACGGAATGCTCATCGTCTTTGCAGTCGCAGTCGTCAGATGGAGTGGTGGCGACCGGTTGAAGTGACCTCAGGTGGCACCGAACATCTACTCAGTCAGGCGAACAGTTCAACAATTGTGAACGTGGCACCCATCACAACAATGGTGCAATGGTGAACGTGGCACCCATGATGTGAAGGCGAAGTGTGGCACTCATGCAGTCGGAAGGAATTCTCCGGGCCCGCTGCGGTTTGTAAGAGTCGTTCGTTCGAATCGAATCTCAAAGCACCTAACCCCAAGTTCAATGGGGTGTGCACCGGGGGAGTCCGTATGATCGGCAACAGTTTTGCGCATTTCCGGGTGACGTCGAAGCTCGGTGAGGGTGGGATGGGCGAGGTGTGGTGTGCCGAGGACACGAAGCTCGGCCGCAACGTGGCACTTAAGGTCCTGCCGGAGGCCTTTGCCCAGGATTCGGAACGCCTGGCTCGTTTCGAGCGCGAGGCCCGAGTCCTGGCGTCACTCTCCCACACCAATATCGCCGGGGTACACGGCCTCGAGGAAGTCGATGGCAAGCGCTTCCTTGTGTTGGAGCTGGTGGAGGGGGAGACCATAGCCGAGCTCATCGAACGAGGACCGATTCCGGTGGAGGAAGCGGCACGGATCGCCCTGCAGATCGCCGAGGCGGTGGAGTCCGCGCACGAAAATGGAATCGTGCACCGCGACCTGAAACCGGCGAACGTCAAGATCTCTCCGGATGGCCAGGTCAAGGTGCTGGACTTCGGTCTGGCGAAGGCGCTGGCACCGGACGCCATCTCAGGGAGTGGTAGCGACCAGGATCTATCGCTTTCGCCGACGCTCACCCAGGCGATGACGGGTCTCGGGGTACTGCTCGGGACCGCGGGTTACATGAGCCCGGAGCAGGCCCGCGGCAAGCCGGTGGACCGGCGCGCGGACATCTGGGCTTTCGGGTGCATCATGTACGAGATGCTGACCGGCCAACGTCTTTTCACCGGCGAAACGGCTACCGATGTGATTGGCGCGGTGGTCCACAAGGACCCGAATCTCGAAGCACTCCCGTCCGAGGTGCCAGCCCGCCTTCGCGGACTGCTCGAACGGTGTTTGGAAAAGGACCCAAGCCGCCGTCTGCAGTCGATCGGGGAGGCGCGGATCGCACTCCAGAAGTGGTTCGAAAACCCGGAAGCTCAAACCGTCGCCCCTGCGGCGGCCGACTCCCCGGGGTGGCGGAGGTGGGTGCCGTGGGGGGTGGCCGCGGGCGCAGTGCTGTTCGTCGCTCTTCAGGCCTCCGGTGTCTTCGGCTCGAGGGTTGATTCGAGCGAACCGGTCCGTAGCTCGAGCATCGAGATTGGCGAGGAGGGGTTGTTTTCTGGATTCGGGACGAGCGCGGTGCTCTCTCCCGGTGCCGAGATGCTGGCGTACGTGACCGGCTCGGGCAACGAGGGCGGAAATATCTACCTCCGTCACCTCGACCGTTTCGGGGCCGCGGCCATTGCCACGGGTGGCGCCGGGTCGGCGCCATACCAGCCCTTCTTCTCTCCTGACGGTGAGTGGCTCGGTTATGTGACTCCCGGCGAGCTCAAAAAGGTCTCGATCGCCGGCGGGGCGCCCATCACCTTGTGCAAGGTGGAACTCAGCCGGGGAGCGACCTGGGGTGAGGACGAAACCATCGTCTTTTCGCCGTCACCTCGCAGCGGTTTGATGCGGATCTCCTCCGCGGGCGGCGAGCCGCAGGTGCTCACCGAGCTCGCCGAGGGAGGGATCAGCCACCGCTGGCCCCAGTGGCTGCCCGGTGGTGAGTCGATCCTGTTCACATCGGTCTCGGACGGCGCTGACAATTTCGAAGGCGCCAACCTCGAGGTTCTGACGGTGGCCACGGGCGAACGAAAGGTGGTTCATAGAGGCGGTTACCACGGTCGCTACGTGGAGACGGGGCACATTCTTTACGTGCACGAGGGGACCCTGTTCGCCCTGCCCTTCGATGCGAAAAAGCTCGAGGCCCTCGGTTCCCAGATGCCGGTGCTCGAGAATCTGGACGCGACGGTGGTCCAGGGGGCGGCGCAGTTCCATGTCTCTGATAACGGCGTGTTGGTCTATGCCACCGAATCGCAGCAGGGAGACCCATTTCCGGTGACCTGGGTCGATCGCACCGGACGCACCGAGACCCTGTGGTCGGAGCCCGGTCTCTACGCGAACCCGGACCTCTCACCCGATGGCCGCAGGTTGTCGCTTTCGCTCCTGCGCGGCAACAATATGGATATCTGGGTGTACGATCTCGAACGAAACGTGGCCACCCGGTTGACATTTGATGAAGCCTACGATGCCGACCAGGTCTGGTCGCCCGACGGTCGTTTCATCGCTTTCAGCTCGAATCGAGGCGCCGGCAACAACGCCGTGTATCGCAAGGCCGCCGACGGTTCGGGAGAAGTGGAACTGATCGCCGAGCCGGGGGAGCTGCCCTCGCTCTATCCCACCTCCTGGTCCCCCGATGGCAAGTGGTTGGCCGTCTGGACAGCAGACTCGGATGTTTACATAGCCAATGCAGAAACCGGAGAGTTGGAGCCGTTCCAGGCCACCGATTTCGGCGAATTCAACCCGACCTTCTCGCCGGATGGCCGCTGGATGGCGTACGACTCCAACGAATCCGGCCGGATCGAGATCTACGTGAGGGCCTTTCCTTCGCGCGGCGGCAAGTGGCAGGTCTCCGACGGCGGTGGCGCACTCGCGCGGTGGTCCGCCGACGGCAGCGAGCTCTTCTACCGCACCGATGACGGCGTGATGGCGGTGGAGATCGACGGCAGTGGCGACACATTTCAGGTCGGGACGCCCTACAACCTCTTTACGGGACCGTTCCTCGGAGGGACAAACGGGATCTCGGTCGGTGGTTACGTCTTCCCGGACTACACGGTCACCGCCGACGGCTCACGATTCGTGATGTTTGCCGGCAACGCTCAGTCGAGCCGGGCGACCTCGATTCGAATGGTCACCAACTGGTTCGAAGAGTTGAATCGGTTGACCGCCGCCGGTACCAGGTGAGCGGGAGTCCAACCCCAGGGTGCCCAGGGTGCCACGTTCACCATTGCACCATTGTCATCGTTGAGAGATCGCTGTATCGAGTGAGTCGAGTCGGGCAGCGAATCGCGGGTCGTCGTGTTCTCGGCGCAGCCCTTGGTTGAGCCATCGGGTGACTGAGTTTCTGCCCTTGTCAAGAAACGCCGCGATCTCACACGATTTGAGCCCATACCTCGAGACGGCGAGAACACAGAACTCGACCCTTCCGGTGATATGTCTCGTGGACCGATGTCGTGACGCCAATTCGTCGAGGTCGTGGCCTGAGACCAACTGAAAGCGATCGGCGAACTCCGAAAGGTGGAGCTCCGCACGCTCTTCAGCGAGTTGCTGTCCGTCGAAGGTCTGGGCCGCCGGGTGCTGCTCGCTTGCTGCTATCTCATCGACATGCTGCGCGGGAGCCCACCATGGGAGTTGTGAAACACCGGCTGCCGCCCAGCGAGCCTCCGCGACCGAACGAATCCAACGAAGGTAGCCCTCCACGCCTTCACCAGACTTTCCTTCGCCGAAGCCGATAAGGACCGACCGAAGATCGATGAGGTGGGGATTGCATGCACCGATGATTTCTCGGTGCCCGCTGTGGAGGTAGTCACCAGGATCGTTTGCGATGCCGGCAGAAACTGGGTTGAGATGGACGTACGCGATGACCTGGCGGAAGTACTCATTCGTGTCGACGACCCGCGCTCGATACCGGCTTTGCCAGAGCCTTCCAAGATAGCGATGTCGCCGGTTGTGGGCGCGCGAGAAACGACCCTGCAGTCGCGCCATTGACCTCCAGAGGTCGACGTTTCTGGTCTTCACCACCAAGTGATAGTGGTTGCCCATGAGGCACCATGCGAGAACCGACCAGCCGTCCAGGTCGCGGACCTCGCGAAGTGTCTCGGCGAACTCGATCGCCTCATGGTCGTCATCGAAGACGAACTCGCCGCGTGCGACGCGGCAATACACGTGGTAGGTGGCTCCTGGGATGAACAGGCGAGGGTGTCTCGGCATGAGATTGCTCCCATGCGTGGACGGGACACCCTTATTCTACACGGCGTTCATCACTAGGCAACAATGGTGCAATGGTGAACGTGGCACCCATG